>SHWT01000098.1 GCA_009693715.1 Chitinophagaceae bacterium | reverse complement strand
AAAAAAATAATCGTTATGGTGGACATTAAACCCGATGAAATTTCAGCAATTCTTAGACAGCAACTAAGCAATTTCAATGCCTCAGCTGATTTAGAGGAAGTGGGAACTGTATTACAAGTAGGTGATGGTATTGCCCGTGTATATGGTTTGAATGGTGTTAGAAGTGGTGAGCTAGTAGTATTTGAAAATGGAACTAAAGCAATTGCCCTTAACCTTGAGGAAGATAATGTGGGTGTGGTATTGATGGGAGATAGTAAAGGAATCAAGGAAGGAAATAAAGTAAAAAGAACAGGTCAAATTGCCTCTATTAAAGTAGGAGAAGGTTTAGTAGGCCGTGTTATTAATACATTAGGAGAGCCAATAGATGGTAAAGGTCCTATTAAAGGTGAATTGTATGAAATGCCACTAGAGCGTAAAGCACCAGGGGTAATTTTCCGTGAGCCAGTAAAGGAACCATTACAAACTGGTATCAAAGCAATTGATGCGATGATTCCTATTGGACGTGGACAAAGAGAGTTGGTGATTGGTGATCGTCAAACAGGTAAAACTGCAATTTGTGTGGACACCATTATTAACCAAAAAGAATTTTTTGATGCTGGAAAACCAGTGTACTGTATTTATGTAGCGATTGGACAAAAAGCATCTACCATTGCTGGTGTAATGAAAACTTTAGAAGACAATGGCGCGATGGCTTATACTATTATCGTTGCAGCTCCTGCAGCTGATCCAGCGCCATTACAATTCTATGCGCCATTTGCAGGTGCAGCGATTGGAGAATTTTTCCGTGATACAGGTCGTCCAGCATTGATTGTTTATGATGATTTATCAAAACAAGCGGTCGCTTATCGTGAGGTATCTTTATTATTACGTCGCCCGCCAGGACGTGAAGCATATCCAGGTGATGTATTCTATTTGCATAGTCGTTTATTAGAGCGAGCTGCAAAAGTTATTGCGAATGACGATGTTGCTAAGAATATGAATGATTTACCTGATTCAATTAAGCATTTGGTAAAAGGAGGTGGATCATTAACTGCATTGCCAATCATTGAAACACAAGCAGGTGACGTATCTGCTTATATTCCAACAAACGTAATTTCAATTACTGATGGTCAAATATTCTTAGAGGGTAACTTATTTAACGCAGGTATTCGTCCAGCGATTAACGTAGGTATCTCGGTAAGTCGTGTGGGTGGTAATGCACAGATTAAGTCCATGAAAAAAGTATCTGGTACTTTAAAATTAGACCAAGCTTTATACAGAGAGTTGGAAGCATTCTCTAAGTTTGGTGGTGATTTGGATGCTGCTACTAAATCGGTAATTGACAAAGGTGCTAGAAACGTAGAAATTTTAAAGCAAGCGCAATACACACCATTCTCAGTTGAAAAACAAGTAGCCATCATTTACCTAGGTACGAATGGTTTATTGAGAGAAGTATCTGTACGTAAGGTAAAAGAATTTGAAGCACATTTCTTATTAGAAATGACCAATAAATTACCAAATGTATTGGCTGAGTTTAAAAAAGGAAATTTACCAGAAGATGGATTAAAGCAAATGGTAGATTTAGCGAATAGCATTATTCCGCAATACAAATAGTATTCATTAATATCAAATTGATACAAAACCCTGAACTATGTTTGGGGTTTTTTGTTATTATGTTATGTCTGTAATTAAAGTACAAAATATAAGTAAGCATTTTGGCAGCTTAAAAGCGGTGGACGACCTAAGTTTTGAAGTGCAAGCAGGCCAGGTATTTGGCTTTTTAGGCCAAAATGGATCTGGTAAAAGTACCACCATACGTATGTTGTTGTCCTTAATTCATCCAACGAGTGGGCAGATTGAAATTTTTGGAAAGCGTATCGAAAAAGACAGGGAAGCAATTTTAGAACAAGTGGGTGCGATTATTGAAAGGCCCGATTTATATCCCTATTTAAGTGCCAGGGAACATTTGGAATTATTTGCAAAAGTACGAAAGCAAAAAATTGGTGAAGCGGACATTAATGCCACGCTTGAAAAAGTAGGCTTGGCCCATCGGGCGAAGGATAAAGTGCAAACTTTTTCATTGGGTATGAAACAGCGCTTAGGTATTGGTATAGCATTAGTACATAATCCTTCCTTAATTATTTTGGATGAACCTACCAACGGATTGGATCCGCAGGGGATTGCAGACATCAGACAATTAATTCAATACTTAGCTAAGGAAGAAGGGAAAACGGTATTGGTATCCTCGCATTTGCTTTCAGAAATTGAGCAAGTGGCGCATCAAATATTAATCATTCACCAAGGTAAAAAAATGGTGGAAGGGGTGACCAAGGAATTGTTAGATCCTGAAAAAAGAATTGTGCAGATAAAAACCACCGATGATGCAAATGCCTTGAAAGTCATTACTGCGGGTAGTTTTAGTAATTATTTATTACCTCGCGGTGAAGGTGTTTACTTAAAAATACCTACCCGTGAAATTCCACTACTGAACGAATCATTGGTAAAAGCAGAGGTTGCGCTACTTGGTATTGAAACAAAGAACTCCTTAGAAGATTATTTTTTACAAATCACTTCAAACGCTTAATTATGTGGTCGCTTATAAAAGTTGAATTGTATAAAATATTTAGCCGTCCAAGGACGTACATTGCCTTTGGCGCTATTGCTGCACTAATAGTAGTGATACAATTGGGGTTAAAAATAGATGGTGATTTCTATGCCTCCTTTTTAATGAAGGATATTAATGATACTTTAACGGTGGATGGTAAAGTATTGAATGGGTATTTGATATGTTATATATTATTACAACTATTATTGGTACATGTGCCATTATTAGTGGCATTGATAGCGGCGGATATGATTTCGGGGGAGGCCAACTTAGGCACACTTCGATTATTATTCACAACGCCGTATAGTCGCACCCGCTGGGTGTTGGCTAAATTCATCGCTGCTAGTATTTACACCATTTTACTTTTAATATGGCTGGCTTTTCTAGCATTGTTTGTTAGCATGTGGATATTTGGCACGGATGATTTATTTTTAATGAAATCGAATTATGTGGTACTCATTGAACAAAATGACGTGCTATGGCGCTATGTGGGTGCTTTTGTATTTGCGAGTTTTGCTTTATTAACAGTGACTAGTTTGGGTTTTTTATTATCAAGTTTGTCAAGTAACTCAATTGGTCCTATTGTGGGCACCATGAGCGCAATTGTATTTTTTACCATTTTGAGTACTTTGAATATACCCTTATTTACACTTGTGAAGCCTTACTTATTTACGACGCATATGAATAATTGGAAGGAGTTTTTTGATATTCAGGTGAATGCCAATAATGAAGCCATTACAGGAAGTATTTTAAACATTCCAAAAATTAAAACATCTTTAGTGGTATTGACATTGCATATTATTTTATTTGTAAGTGCTTCCATCATCATTATTAAGAAAAAAGATATCCTTAGCTAATACCAACAATGAAAAACATTACCAGCTTTTTATCCGCAAGTACTATATTATTTCTGAGCTTGCTACTTAGTTTACGTGCAAGTGCCCAAGTAGATCCCTTGATTGAAAAAGTGGCACAAAAATTAGCGTTGGTCAATGATTACGTGGCAGAGGGCAGTATGAAAACCGATGTTTCATTTATAAAAGCCTCATTAGGTAAGGTAAAGGTATATTTCAAAAAACCCAATTTGCTTAAAGTGAAAAAAGAGGGTGGAATTTCCTTATTGCCAAGAGGTGGCGTTTCCTTAACCATTAATACGCTTTTAAATACGAAAGGGTACACTTCCATACCGGTTGGAACGCAATTGCTCAATGGGAAAAAATTAACAGTCATAAAATTAATTCCGAATGATGATAATTTGGATTGGGTAATCTCTACTTTATGGATTGATCCAGTGGAGGCGCTCGTTTACAAAACTGCGACCACGACCAAGGAAAATGGCAGTTATGAAATCACGATGCAGTATGGCGCTTATGCCCAACAAGGCTTGGCGAGTAAAATTATTTTTAGTTTTAACACCAAAGATTATAAATTGCCGAATGGTATTACTTTAGAGTTTGGAGATGAGGACCCTGCGAGCAAACAAAAGATGCTAAAAAACAAAAAAGGAACCATTGAAATAACTTATAACAAGTATACTATTAACAAGGGCATACCTAATAATATATTTTAAAAATGCGCCGAATATTTTTATTATTATCTTTTTGCTGTTTATTCAATCAAGGTAAATCGCAGTCAAGTAGTTTTACTAAAAATTTAGAAGCTGCCGTTGTTTTACTTGATAAATGTCATACCCGTGATCAGTATGGTTTTGCTTTTGTAAAAATGGAGGAATTGTACAAGCAAGATCCATCCGCTTGGTTACCTGCCTATTATGCAAGCATTATAAAATCAAGAATGGCAATGAAAAAAATGGGCGATGCTGATCAACTTGCCAATGAAGCTATTCAATGGCTAACGATTACTAAGGCACTACATAATAGTGATGAGGTGCTATGTTTGGAGAGTATCGTTTATACTTCAAAAATGGCGGTTAATCCTATATTTAGATGGAAGGTGTATGAATCAAGAATAAAGAAACCATTAGAACAGGCAATCGCGTTAAATAAAAATAATCCAAGACCCTATATTTTAAAAGCCAATTTGCAATATAAAATGCCTGTTTTTTTTGGCGGTGGTTGTAATTCCGCAAGGCCCATTGCACAAAAAGCAAAACTTGCATTTGATCAAGTCAAAACTGATTTTACGGTTATGCCACACTGGGGAAGACCTATTTTAGAAGATTTAATGAAGGCTTGTCCTTTATAAAACAAACCATCTTTTATCTAGTATTGTTTTTTATTTAATAGTATTTTTTCTAATTATTGTCGGTTATCAACAATTTAGAAAATTTTCAAATGAACAATATTATCCTGTTTGGTAGGGTATTTGGCTAAAAATCAATCAATTTAGGGCTGAAATACTATTTTTTAAATTGATATATAATTATATATCTTTGTAAAATCAAGCCCAATGATAAAAAAAGTAAAAGAGATGATTAAATTAATTGAACTTGATGGCTGGTATTTACATTCCCAAAAAGGAAGTCATAAACAATATAAACATAGTATTAAAAAAGGGAGAGTGACAATTCCGGATCATGGAAAAAACGATGTGCTGGATCATATGATTATTAAATCAATTTTAAAACAGGCGGGATTATTGTAAACTTTAATTATACAATTATGAAAAAAAATATTGTTGAAATTTTCTTTGCTGCAAAAAATTTTTCAGCGCATGTGCCACTACTTCCTGGTTGTGTATCAACAGGTAAAACACCTGATGATATAAAATCAAATATCCTAACTGCAATTCAATTTCATTTGGAAGGTATCAAAGAGGATGGCGATAAACCGCCAGTTGCATTTAGAGGAAAATTCGAACTTATTTTTAAATTTGATACACAGAGCTTACTTAAATATTATAAGAATGTAATTACAGGTTCTGCTTTAGAAAAATATTCTGGCATCAATCAAAAGCAATTGAATCATTATGCAAATTTGCATAGAAAACCTAGGGTTGAACAAATTAAAAAAATACAATTGGCCTTTCATAATCTAGGGAAAGAATTGATGGCAGTTGAATTGTAACTAAAAAATTAGATTAATCCATCCCCTCCAGGGTCTCATCTTTAGCACCTGCAAACATACGGGCACTTATTTTTTTCAATGGGTTTAAGCGCATATCACTGTAACCTTGGCGGGCATATATAATTCTGATACATTCAAATATACTTGCCGTAAAGGAGCCCGCATCTGCTTTGTTTTTTCCAGCAATATCAAAAGCAGTTCCGTGATCGGGACTGGTTCTTACGATGGGTAATCCTGCAGTAAAATTAACGCCTTCCCCAAATGCCAATGATTTAAAAGGAATCAAACCTTGGTCATGGTACATGGCTAATACGCCATCAAATTTTTCATGTTGGCCTCTTGCAAAAAATGCATCTGCAGAATAAGGACCGTATACCAACATTTGTTGTTTACTTTCTTTAATCGCTGGTTTGATAATTTCAATTTCTTCCTTACCAATTAATCCTTCATCACCTGCATGTGGGTTTAATGCTAATACTGCAATGCGCGGTGCGTCAATGCCAAAATCCTTTTTTAAACTACTATTTAAAATAGTGAGCTTTTGCTTGATTTTATCTTTGGTAATATATTTACCTACTTCTTGAATGGTTACATGTTCGGTGACTAATGCCATTCTTAAATTATCTGCTACAAGTAACATTAAGTTTTCAGTGTTCCCAAATGCATGTTGCAAATAAGGAGTATGACCACTAAAATCAAAACTAGGGGATTGAATATTTTTTTTGTGAATAGGAGCAGTGACCAATCCATCAATATGATTATTTTTTAAAGCAGCTACGGCAGCTTCTAAGGAAATGAGCGCATACTTGCCGCCTATTTCTGTGGATTCCCCTGGGGTAATAGCTACTTCTTCCTCCCAGCAATTTAATACATTGACTTGCTTTGGATTTAGCTTTGAAAAATCATTAATGGAAGCATAATTAATGGCATATTCAGGCAGCCCCTTTTTATAAAAATTTAAGCATTTATTGTTGGCAAATATTACAGGAACCATAAAGTCCAATAGGCGACTATCAGACAATGATTTTATGATTAATTCGATACCAATACCATTTAAATCGCCACAAGTAAAGCCTATAATTGGTTTTTTAATTTCCGGGGTCATATCCATTTGATTAGGCTGTAAAAGTACGCACAAAAACCTAACTTTGCTTCATGCAATACACGCTAAAAAAATCATTGGGCCAGCACTTTTTAAAGGATGCCTCCATTTGTATTAAAATTAAGGAGGCCTTGCTTGAACAGGAAATTGCCCAATTATTGGAAGTGGGTCCCGGAGGTGGGGCGCTTACGCAGCATATTTATGACATTCCCACCAAGGATTTTAAGGCGATTGAACTAGATACAGAAAAGGTCAAATTTTTATTGCATACGTATCCTGAATTAGAAGGTAAATTGATCAATGCCGATTTTTTAGAAATGAATGTTCCGTTTTCGGATGAATTTGTAGTGGTGGGTAATTTCCCTTACAATATATCTACACAGATTGTTTTTAAAGTACTGGATTGGAAATTGCAAGTGCCGGTGATGATTGGGATGTTTCAAAAGGAAGTTGCGGAGCGTATAGCTGCTAAACCTAATTCCAAAGCTTATGGTATTTTGAGTGTATTAGCGCAAGCGTTTTACGATGTGACTTATTTATTTGATGTGCCACCGGAATCATTTACACCGCCACCTAAGGTAATGAGTGGCGTAATTCAAATGAAAAGGAAAGCGAATTTCCCTACGATGCTTTCTGAAAAAAGTTTTTATCATATTGTTAAGATGGCTTTTGGTCAGCGCCGTAAAATGTTACGCAATCCTTTGAAGCCTTATTTTACCACTGCACAATTAGAGGATCTAATTTTTACCAAACGCGCCGAAAATTTAACTTTTGAAGATTATGCGGCCTTAACTTTTAAAATGCACGTCGCTTCAACCTAAACAGCATATTCGACATAAAAATATTGTACAATGGCATTGAGAATTATTATTACAGCACCAGCACATCCTTTTTTAATGGAAACATTAACGCAGCAAGGGTATGAGGTTATGTATGAACCTGCTATTAGCTATGATGCTTTGTCAAAAATAATTGATACTGCTACTGGATTGATTGTTACAACGCGTTTGAAAATTGACCAATCTATGATTAATGCGGCAACGCAATTAAAATGGATTGGTCGTATCGGAAGTGGGATGGAATTAATTGATACCGAATTTGCTGCTTCAAAAAATATTCAATGTGTAAGTAGCCCCGAAGGAAATTGCACCACCGTAGGCGAGCATACTTTGGGTTTATTATTAAGTTTAATGAATCG
>SHWT01000097.1 GCA_009693715.1 Chitinophagaceae bacterium | reverse complement strand
TTGGAAAAAATTGGTCGCGCAGATATTGAAGACAAAGAAGATGATAAAGTTGAAATGTCAGATATTGAAAATCAGTTAAACGAATTAAAATTAGCGCGAGAGCGACTTGAAGGGGATTTAAAAAAGTCAAGAGAACAAAAGATAAAAGAGTTGGAAAAAATAGATCGCGCTTTGGAAAAAAAGACTATTGACAAAAAGGAAAATAAAGGGTTAACGAATAATACCTCGCTGATTCCTGATTTGAATAAAGTCAATAAAGTGGCGTCCAAGCTTGCAGAAATGCAATCGGTTTTTGACCGGTTTCATTATTAAGCCAATTAAAAACAGGGTAAGCGGTACTAGTAAATTTAATGGTTAATGAATACCTATATTGAATCTAAACACCTCACTTAAAAGTGGGGTGTTTTTTTGTTATATTTGTCAAAATTAAATTCCAATGAGCGAAGTTTTGAACACCCCATTTACCCAGAAACATATTGCTTTAGGCGCTAAAATGGCCCCATTTGCTGGATACAATATGCCCATTAGTTACACAGGTATTAATGATGAGCATGCAGCGGTACGCAATAGTGCTGGTGTTTTTGATGTGAGTCATATGGGGGAGTTTGTTTTAAAGGGTGCAGATGCGTTGGATTTAATTCAAAGAGTAACTAGTAACGACGCATCTGTTTTGGAAAATGGAAAAGCACAATACAGTTGTTTGCCAAATGCAACAGGCGGTATCGTGGATGATTTATTAGTATACTGTGTTGAAAAAAACAAAGTATATATGTTAGTCGTGAATGCATCTAACATTGAAAAAGATTGGAATTGGATAGTGCAACATAATACGAAGGGGGTTGAAATGCATAATATTAGTCCTAAAACTGCTTTGTTAGCAGTACAAGGTCCTAAGGCAGCGCAAATTGTTCAAAAGCTTACTTCCATGGATGTATTAAATATGCCTTATTATAGTTTTGCTAAAGGGGAATTATTGGGTATTGATAATGTATTAATTAGTGCAACAGGATATACAGGTGCAGGGGGCGTTGAAATTTATTTTGAAGATTTGAATGATCATGCGAATAAAATTTGGGATGCTTTATTTGAAGCAGGTGCTGAATTTGGCATTAAACCCATTGGCTTAGGTGCGCGTGATACTTTGCGTTTAGAAATGGGCTTTTGTTTGTACGGTAATGATATTGATGATACAACCAGTCCCTTAGAAGCAGGCTTGGGTTGGATTACAAAGTTTACAAAGCCGTTTACCAACTCGGTGGCGTTGGCCGTGCAAAAATCAAATGGGGTCAATAAAAAATTGGTTGGTTTTGAAATGATTGACCGTGGCATACCACGTCATTACTATATTATTAAAGATGCATTAGGAAATGAGATTGGTTCGGTTACCTCCGGAACACAAGCTCCAAGTTTGGGTAAAGGAATCGGACTTGGTTATGTACAATCTTCCTTCGCCAAAATTGACACTGAAATTTATATTGACATTCGCAATACTTTAGTAAAAGCGAAAGTGGTGAAGTTTCCTTTTAAATAAATCTTGGTTAAATTAAGGTAGTGGTTTATTTGTACCTGTTTTTTATTGTGTAAATACATGATTTGGGTGTTGCTTGTTATTGCATTTTTGTGCCTTAACAAAACATCATGTATTATGAAAGCAATTAAAAATCGAGTTCAGCTCATGGGCTATTTGGGTGCTGATCCTGAAATTAAAATTTTTGAAGAAACAAAAAAGTTGGCCCATATCAGGCTAGCCGTAAATGATCGTTATAAAAATGCCAAAGGCGAGTGGGTCGATGAAACCCAATGGTTTAACTTGGTCGCATGGTCTAAACTTGCAGTGTATGCTGAAAAATATTTAATCAAAGGAATTGAAGTTGCCATCGAAGGACGCCTTATCAATAAGTCCTATACAGACAAAAATTTAGTGAAACGATTCAGCACCGATATTCATCTTTCTGAAATATTAATCTTAACCAAGAAAAAAGAGCTTGTATAAGCCTCTCCCATTTTGTATATTTGTGGTGTTATGACGAACCAAAAAATAAAACCCAATTTACATACTGTATTAACTCCTCAGTTGCTTGATTTATATGAAATTAAAGATAGCATTGTTGTCATCATAGATGTGTTTAGGGCAACCTCCACCATGGCTACTGCTTTATATAATGGTGCGAGAAAAATTATCCCAGTGGATTCCCCCGAATTGTGCATTGAAATGGGTAAGCAAACTGGCGGAGTTACTGCAGGGGAGCGGGATGGTAAAATAATTCCAGGTTTGTCCTATGGTAATTCGCCTTCCGAATATCCAAGATCATTTATAGAAAATAAAGTTTTAGTCATTACTACAACCAATGGCACTAAGCTTTTGCATATGGCATTAAAGCAAGGCGCAAAAGATATTATCACAGGCTCCTTTCCTAATTTTTCAGCAGTAACTGATTATTTAGTAAAACAAAGTGCGCCAGTGATTTTAGGTTGTTCGGGTTGGAAAAACAGGTTTAATATTGAGGATACCCTTTTTGCAGGGGCAATCATTGAACAAATTAAGGACCATTTTACCATACATTGTGACAGCAGTTTTATGGCCAATCAATTGTACAATCAACATAAGGATGATTTAACGCAATATATCAAGACCACCACACATTGGCATCGTTTGGCTGCTTATGGCTTGGAGGCCGACATGTTGTATTGCATTTCCAAGGATACCGCCCCTTCCTTGCCCATTTATAAAGACGGCGCCTTAGTAAATGGGCTCTAAATAGCTCATTTTCAGCTATTTTATGAAATGGGGTGATGAATTAAGCTAGCAAAACCGTACATTTGCAGATTGCCCTTTTTGAAGGGTTATTTGTATCATTATGGCATTACCCTATTTAGTTAAACACATTTATAGTTACGGTACCGAAGAGGTGATTCGTAGAGGCAAAAAGATTTTTGCTTTGAAAAATATCGAATTGGTCAAATTTGATCCTTTAATTGGAAGTATCCATTGCAGGGTAAAAGATGATGGCTATAGTACCTATTATAAGGTAACCATTGAGAATTTTAAAAACCCCAACACCCTATCCTTAAGATGCGGATGTCCTTATAATTTATCTGAGGTTTGTAGGCATAAAGCAGCTGCCTTATTCCAAATACAAGATATGTTGGATAAAAACTTGTTGGATTACAAGCCTGCTTCCTATAAAACAACGCATACCCAACTTCGCGCGAAAAGTTTGGATCTTAAAACCATCCGAATGCTTTGTTCAAAGGCAACTTTTGAAAAAGCAGAAGTGACTTTAAAATCCATCCGACCACATATTATTTCGAGTGAAAATGAACGCGTTGTTGCAGAAATGGATGTCGCTGGCAAAACACATATGATGATTATTCAAAAAAATGAAGAACGTTTTTTTGATACCTCATGTGATTGCTTGTCTGAGACGGAGTATCCATTATGTGTGCATAAAACTGTCCTGCTATTACAGTTGTTTCAATTAAAGGGGTCTGATTATTTTGAAACCATTCGTAATTGGGATCGTGAAAAAAATAAACTATTGGCTTTGTATGGTTATAGTTTAGATGATGACACCAGAGATAAATTTGAATTTATATATCATGACGGAAAGCCCTTTTTAAAAGTATTGGATCCCAACATTAAAAAAATTAATGAGGAGCCAAGTCGGGTAACGTTTAAGCGTCCATTAGGAAACGATTGGGATATTGAAGAACTAGAAGATCCAAAGGATGCACCTCAAAAAACGATTGAGCGCTTGGGGCTTGTCATGCAACATCATCCTACGGAATATCCATTTATTCATTTCAATGTAATTAAGGGAGAAGTGAATGAACAAGGAACTTCCTATGTGGGGAAAGTTGAAAAATTAGATATTGCAAAGTTTGTTATTCCAGATGAAATTAAAGAAGAGGATAAGTTATTGCTTCAGTTGGTCCGTAAATTGCAAACGGGGGAACTTACAAAGTATATCAATAAAAATTCACCCTTTGGTGGCATTTGGGATACGGTCATTAATGCGGATGAATCAAGTTTATCGGAGGATACCAAAGGACATATTCAGGAATATTTATATCCTAAGATTGAAAAATTATGGAAGGATTTATCTGAACATCCTTTTAGCTTTTTTATTCCGCACAATAAACCATTCACCACCGCCAACTTACAAAAGGCCGAATTAGTTTTTGCGAACATTCAACCAGGATTTAAGGTGGAGAAAGAAGCCGATCGTTATCTTGTTTATGCGCATGTGATTTTGCCTGATGGTATTATTCCAGTGGAGGAAAATCATGCAAAATCGCACTTTATTTTTCAATATCATCACCAATTTTTTTGCTGGAAATCAAAAGAAGATGTGACTTGGGTGGAACAATTTTTACCCACGGGCTGTCATGAAATAACAATCCAAGACTGGCCTAGTTATTTACAAAATACCTTGTTGCCATTGTCCAAACAATACAAGGTTGAATTAGGTAATGTAGCGCAAGTGAAATTAAGGGGAGTGAAACCTTCCTTACAAATTTTCTTAAAAGAGGATTCCCAATTTTTACATTTTGAACCTTTGTTTGTTTATAATGATATTATTGTTCACAAAGAAGATGGTCCATCGGTGATCCAACAAGTGGGTGATAAAATTGTCATACTAGAAAGAGACCTAGCTGCAGAGCGAACTTTAATGAATGATATTGAGCAATTGCATTCTGGATTCGTACGATTTAATCAAGGCAATGTATTGTCCCTGAAGGGCGCAGAAGTTTTAAAGAACAATTGGTTTTTTCTATTCATAGATACTTTAAGAGAAAAACAAATACCGCTATTTGGTACAGAAACATTAAAGCAATTTAAGTTTAACACGGCTAAGCCATCCACCAGATTATATATTAGTAGTAATACGGATTGGTTTGATGCCAAGGTTGAAATTTCATTTGGCGATCAAAAAGTGAGCGTTCAGGATATCAAAAATATGCTTGCCAATAAGCAACAGTTTGTTCCTTTAAAGGATGGTAGTTTAGGATTGTTACCAGAAAAATGGTTGAATAAATATTCTTTACTGTTTAAAGTGGGTGAAGGGAAAACAGATAATCTTAAATTAAGCAAGTATCATTTTTCAATACTTGATGAATTATATCAACAAAGAGATGAGGAAGAATTAATATTCCAATTAGAAGGGAAGTACGAAAAAATTAGGGAGCGCTATGCGATTACTGATATTGCGCCACCAGCACATTTGTTACCCATCTTAAGACCTTATCAAGTGAGTGGATTTCAGTGGTTAAACTATTTACATGATGTGCAATGGGGCGGAATATTGGCGGATGATATGGGATTGGGAAAAACAATTCAAACCTTATCTTTCTTGCAGCACTTGAAAGAAAAAAATGGCAAACTAGTGGCCTTGGTCGTTTGTCCAACCACCTTGTTATACAACTGGCAAAATGAATTAAAAAAGTTTACGCCTACTTTAACCTATCAAATTCATCATGGGGGTACGCGCAGTCGCAAACAAGTAGTGAAGGAGGAAATTGAAGTAATCATCACGACCTACGGTACACTCAGAAGTGATATTAAAATGTTTGTGGAGGTTGATTTTGATTATGTGATTTTAGATGAAAGTCAGGCCATTAAAAATCCTTCTAGTAAAGTAACAAAAGCCGCCTGTTTGTTGAAGGCAAAAAATAAGTTGTGTTTAAGTGGTACACCTTTACAAAACAACACTTTTGATATTTATGCGCAAATGAATTTCTTAAACCCGGGTATGCTGGGTTCGATTGAATATTTTAAGCACAATTTTTCAATGCCCATTGATAAATTTGATGAGAAAGAACAAAAAGAACATTTAAGAAAATCGGTATTCCCATTCATATTAAGACGTACCAAGGAGCAGGTGGCAAAGGATTTACCAGAAAAACAAGAAATGGTATTGTATTGTGAAATGGGCGATGAGCAAAGAAAAATTTATGAGGCCTATCGTAATGATTATAGAGATAAGTTAATTGGCATGGTGGAAGAAAAAGGAATCCAAAAATCGCAACTATCCATTTTGCAAGGTTTAATGAAACTGCGTCAAATTTGTGACAGCCCTGCTATTTTAAAAGAGGAAAATTATCCTAATGCCTCTGTTAAGTTAGATGAACTTACACGTGAAATTGCGGAGAATATTGGCGGCCATAAGGCATTGGTGTTCTCGCAATTTTTAGGGATGCTTGCTTTAATTAAAGAGCAGCTCAAGAAGATGGGGATTGATTATGAGTATTTTGATGGAAGTAGTTCGATTCAGGAAAGAGAGCGTGCCATAGAACGTTTTCAAAATGATGATAATTGCAGGGTATTCTTAATTTCATTAAAAGCGGGAGGTGTAGGATTAAACTTAACTGCAGCCGATTATGTATACATTGTTGATCCTTGGTGGAATCCAGCAGTAGAGCAACAGGCGATTGACCGAACACACCGTATTGGTCAAACAAAAAATATTTTTGCGTATCGTATGATTTGTAATGATACCGTAGAGGATAAGATATTAAAATTGCAGGATCGCAAACGCTCCTTGGCGAAGGATTTGATTTCAGATGAGGATGGTTTTGTAAAATCTTTAACCAAAGACGACATAGCCTATCTGTTTAGTTAGTAATTATTTTACTAGTTCTGCTGCTGCTATATTCGCTTCGGGATTTTTTAAAAATTCTGCCTTACATTCAGATGAACAAAATCCAACCACTTTATTTTTATATTGTGCGGTATCACTTACCCCTGCAGTTACGGGCATTCCACAAGTAGGATCCTTTTTATTGTCCAAAATTTTAACATCATAGGTTTTTTCGCTTGCAGTATTTGTAGGCATTGCAGCTATCGTATCGCTAGCAGTCGCAGTACTTGCTTGATTATTTGTCTCGTTGCCGCAAGCTATTAAGATCAAGCTTACACTAATGATGAAAGGAATGATTGGTTTTCTCATGATGATTGAATTAGATTTCTAATTGCTCAAAATTACACCTCAAAAGCCTTAGTTGGAAACTAACAGGTATTCTTTTATAGGCTAATCGTTCTATTAATGGGGCAAATGCCAAGTTTTTAAGTCAAAAGGGGTCTATTTATGTAATTATTTTATATTTTTACACCTCATTCCTTAAACAAGGATCTTATTAAATGAAACAGGCGAATCAACATAACCTTATTACATGTGCCAATAATGCACCTGTTCCTGTTTTGAACAGAATTAGGACAATTAACTTTCCAAGATTGGATAAGTTTTTTTTCCGACGTGGATTCTGATAGGACGAGCAATTGGCAGTTGCCCCTATCAGTGGAAAAATCCCCGACATATTCATTTCTACAGCCAAAACTGTTCATTCATTTAAACTAATATACATAATTGGAACCTAACATTATAGTTCGAATAGCCGATAGTGGGGATACCGTGTATGCAGAAACCATCACCGACGAAATGGCATCTTCTGCTCAAGCGCGTGGCACAGGTATTGCCAAAAGAAGCCCGGAATATGTATCCCAAAAAATTCAGGAAGGTAAAGCGGTCATCGCTGTTACTGCTACTGGAGAATGGGTTGGCTTTTGTTATATTGAAGCATGGCAACATGGCCAATTTGTAGCGAATAGCGGTTTAATTGTTGCGCCTGCGTATCGTAAAACAGGGATTGCGAAAAAAATTAAGCACACCATTTTTCAATTATCTAGAGACAAGTATCCAAATTCAAAACTTTTCGGATTAACGACCGGCTTAGCCGTGATGAAAATAAATAGCGAGTTGGGGTATGAGCCAGTGACGTATAGCGAATTAACAGATGATGAAGAATTTTGGGCAGGCTGTAAAAGCTGTGTGAATTACGATATTTTAATGAGCAAGGATCGAAAAAATTGTATGTGTACCGCCATGTTATATGAGCCTAAACAAGATACAAATCAACAAGAAGTGGTTGGAGAGATTTTGGATAAAAATGAAGATGCTAATTTATTTAAGAAAATCAATAACAGTAAATTCATAAGCTGGCTTAGAAAAAAATAATTATTATGGAAAAAGTTGTCGTAGG
>SHWT01000096.1 GCA_009693715.1 Chitinophagaceae bacterium | reverse complement strand
GAACGTTTACGCCGTCCAATGCGTCGCCACTTTGGTGGTAAATGGATCAGCATGTTGGGTATACCTCCATTAACATTTATCTTTTTACCATTAATGTTTGTGACTGCATTTATTCACAGCAGAAATGAAAAAAGAAGAAACGCAAAAAATAATGCAAACGGCGATAAAATAATTAATGGCTCTTGGTATTAAACCATCAGTAGATTTAGTTTAATAATTGCAATGAATCAATTATCGTAAATAGAATAAAGTAAATCGATTAAAGCAAATGAACTATAGCAAAAAGCCCTCCTCCGAAATTTCGAAGGAGGGCTTTTTTATGTGCGGTATAATTTCTTACTGCTATTCGTTACCTCATGGCAATCGTAATGATACATTACGAATTGATAACTCAAATGCGTTTACCAGAACTTAATATACAAGGCTGATAAAATCATCAATATCGAAACAATTAAAACTAATGTTGTATTATCTACTTTGAACATTGACTTATCAGAAACAAACGCTTTTGGATTTACTTTTGGTCCAAACAATGTAATCACCACCATT
The DNA here is from genome assembly GCA_009693715.1 of Chitinophagaceae bacterium. Classification (GTDB taxonomy): domain Bacteria; phylum Bacteroidota; class Bacteroidia; order Chitinophagales; family Chitinophagaceae; genus Sediminibacterium. The sequence goes on along the minus strand of SHWT01000096.1, from coordinate 7,674 downwards.
AATATAGCTGTTATGATTCCCGCGATACCCATCGCCACTAAAAATGGAATTTTATATACGCCAGCACTATTTGGATAAGCAGTATAATAGAATGTTTCATTACCAAATACCATGGGCGCAAATTCATTATAGAATAAGGATAAAATAAAACCGCCTAATATACCCACTATAGCTGCAGTTCCAGTGGTCCGCTTCCAAAACATACCTAATACAAATACCACCAATACGCCTGGGCTAATAAAGCCTGTATACTTTTGAATAAATGTAAATCCACCTGCGCCTCCGATACCTAAAATATCATCCCAAGTGAATACTACACTAATACACATCGCACATATGACTACCCATCTGCCCATATTCACTAATTTTTGCTCACTAGCCTCTTTAGCAAAATATTTTTTATAAATATCTAAGGTGAAAATAGTACTAATGCTATTTGATTTACCTGCTAAGGAAGCAACAATGGCTGCTGTAAGTGCCGCTAATGATAAACCTTTAATACCAGTAGGTAAAAATGCCAATACCGCAGAGTAAGCGCCATCCATACCGCCCACCAAATGATTTAAATGTCCATTTTTATGAAGCACGAAAGCCGCAATACCCGGTAACATTACAATGACAGGCATTAATAATTTTAATAAGGCTGCAAATAATATTCCTTTACGCGCAGTAGGTAAATCAGCACCTAGGGCACGTTGTGTGATATATTGATTACATCCCCAATAATTTAAATTTAATATCCATTGACCAGCTGCATACATCGCAATACCTGGAAGAATCATATACTTATCAATGTATTCCTGCGAGGAGGCCCCATTGGGTTTGTCCATCACCATATGGAAATGGTCGGGTGCTTGTTGCATTAATGTTGTAAATCCTGATATGATTCCACCACCCATGCCAAATTTTTCACTCACCATGGATAAAGCCATATACGTTGTAGCTAATCCACCAACAATTAAAACCGTTACTTGTATAACATCTGTATATCCGATTACTTTCATTCCCCCCAATGTAATAAACACGGCGAAGATGGCTAAGCAAACAATAATTTCATGTAAATGATTTTGACCCGGCAATAATCCATTAATGGCAGTAGCACCTAAATATAAAATAGAAGTTAAATTCACAAACACATATAAAAACAACCAGAAAATGGCCATGATTAAAGACACCGTTTCATTGTACCTCATTTGTAAAAACTGAGGCATGGTGTAAATTTTATTTTTTAAATAAATAGGCATAAACCATACAGCAATAATCACCAAGCCCAATGCGGCAATCCACTCATAGGCAGATACGGCAATACCCACAAAATATCCATTACCACTCATTCCTATAAATTGCTCCGCTGATATATTAGAGGCAATAAGAGATGCACCAATCGCCCACCAGGTTAAAGATCCTTCCGCTAAAAAGAATGCTTTTGAATCCTGTTCTTTGGTTTGTCTTTTTTTATAAATGTAATATCCATAAGATAGGATCAAAATAAAATAAACTAGAAATACAATGTAATCTAAGGTGCTTAATTGATAATTCATACGTAATCGATTGGTTTGGTTTTGGTTATTTTGTTGCGAACTTATAAATAGTGGTATGCTTATAAGTTTCTCCTGGTTTTAATAAGGTACTTGGAAATTTTGCTTGATTGGGCGCATCAGGATAATGTTGTGTTTCCAATGTTAATGCACCATGCTTCATATATTGAATACCATTTTTAGTATGTGTTAATGTGCCATCTAAAAAATTACCTGAATAAAATTGCAATCCTGGTTCTGTCGTGAATACGGTTAAACTACGTCCTGACAATGGATCATATACATTAGCCACTTCTTGTAAACCTTCTGATTTGTTTAAAATCCAATTATGATCATATCCCCCTGCTACTTTATCAAGGTCATCTCCAATACGCTTGGCTTGTGTAAAATCCATTGGCGTGCCTTTCACATCCAAGGACTCCCCGGTAGGAATAAGTACGGTATCCACGGGTGTATATTGATTTGCATTTATTTGCAAAATATGATCTTTGATTGTTAATGATTTTCCTGCAGATAAATTAAAATAAGCATGATTGGTTAAATTAATCACGGTGGTTTTATCTGTTGTTGCAGTATAATCTATTTTGATTCCATTATCTGCTGTTATGGTATACACTACCTGTACTTTTAAATTTCCTTGATAGCCTTCCTCTCCATCTTTGCTTTCGTAATTTAATTGAATACTACTATCGCCTGCTAATGGAGAGGCAATCCATACCACCTTGTCAAAACCTTTCAAACCACCATGTAATGATTGTCCATTATTATTCAATGCTGCGTGGTATTCAACACCATCCACTTTATAAGTGCCTTTTGCAATACGATTTGCATAACGACCAATCAGTGCACCAAAATAAGGATTCGCCGTTTGCGTGAAACCACTTAAGGAATCATAGCCAGTTAATACATCACCCCAACTACTGTCCTTTGCTTGTGTGATAATTTTTGTGAGTGCGCCGCCATAATTAATAATGCCTACTTGCATGCCATGCGCATTGGTTAAAGTGTATTCCGTAATAGGTTGCCCCTCAAATTCACCATAAGCTTGGCTGGTCAACTTAACAGTAGTGTCCATAGTATTCGTATTATTAGATGAACATGCTTGATTGAATAATGAAATTGCAAGGGTTAAGATAAAACCTTGTAGTGCTTTTTTTGACATAACTATTTAAATTAAATATAAAGTAAGATGGGGCTATTTTAATACCCTCTGTAATATAATTATTTTATATGAGTTCCTTGCGCAATTTTTACTTGGTGCACTTTTAAGGTATGTGCTGTTTGTTGTGCGTAAATATCAGCAACAGTATTAATGATTGCTTGCACTTCCGATTTTTTTATAATATTAATTGTACAGCCACCAAATCCACCGCCCATCATCCTTGCCCCTAATACATGGGGGTTATCCTTGACCACGTTGACTAAAATGTCTAATTCCGGGCAACTCACTTCATATAATTTAGATAACCCTTCATGTGTTTCAAACATTTTTTGGCCAAAGGCTTTTATATCTCCTGCTAATAAATCCTTTACCGCTAATTGCACGCGTTCAATTTCATCTACCACATATTTACATCTTTGATAAACCTTATCGCTTATAGCATTTTTGTCCAGATTATTATTCGGTGCAAGACATTGCTCCACTTGTTGCTTACTAGCATCACGTAAAGTTTTAATCGACGGATATTTTTGTTGCAATATCCCAACACCCTGTTCGCATTCCAATCGTCGTGTATTGTATTCAGAAGAAGCTAATGCATGTTTGATTTGGGTATCAAATAAAACTATTTGATAGTCTTTTAAATCTAAAGGATAATAACTGTGTTGTAGACTTCCACAATCCAATAGCATGACTTGATTACTTTTCCCATGTAAACTAGCAAACATATCCATGATGCCACATTTAACCCCTGCAAATTCATGTTCCGATTGCTGTGTCATTAATGCCATTTGCATCCTCGTTAACCCTAGCTGATACATTTCATTCAACGCAAAAATAACAGCACACTCCACTGCTGCCGAGCTTGATAAGCCGGCACCAATAGGGATATCACCTTGTAAGCAAATATCAAATCCATTATCAAGCTCATGTAATATTGAACCGGTATCGCAATTTGTAGTTGTTAAATTTGAATTAACGGCGGGCACATTTGCCGCAGTGACTACATACTTTTGTACTTGCGCTACTATACCGATAATATAATTAACCCAGCTTGTTGCATGTGGTTGTATGGCAACAGCAGGTACAATTAGGCTTTCCTGCAAATCAATAGCATGCATATGTATTGCACCATCTGTTCGTTTTGCAATAGCAACTTGCACGCATTTATCAATCGCTGCTGGTAATACAAAGCCATTGTTATAGTCCGTATGTTCACCAATTAAATTAATGCGTCCTGGTGATTGCACGACTAAGGAAGCAGATGAATTAAATAACTGCTGAAAGGACACACGTATATCTTGCATTCCTAAATAAATATTAATTGTTGGATTTAAAGTTAATGAACCTTTTGCAAACAAGCTGCAGCGGCATCCAATGTTTGCTTGACTTTTGCGAAACACAAACGAATCACTTTATGATCGGTGGACTTTTGATAAAAGGCGGACATGGGTACAATAGCAATACCAAATTCCCTAACTAATCTTTCCGCAAATACGGTATCCGGTTCATCTGAAATTGTATCATAACGATAACTTTCAAAATAGGAGCCCGAGGAAGGTAAGCGCACAAATTTAGTATTGTCCAATAAGCCCCTTAAGTAATCTCTTTTTTCTTGGTACATGGCGCCAATAGATAAATAAGCTTCCTTATTGGTCATGTACTCCGCAATCGCAATTTGTTTGGGTGTATCACATCCAAAAGCATTAAACTGATGCACTTTACGATACTCCTTCATTATATTTTCAGGCGCAATACAATAGCCTAATTTCCAACCGGTACAATGGTAGGTTTTACCAAAGGAAAAACAAACAAAAGTGCGCGCAAACAAATCAGGATATTTCATCACTGTTTCATGTTGCTTATCATCATAAATCAAATGCTCATATACTTCATCGCTGATTAAGTACAAGTTATTTGAAAGTACTATTTCTTGTAATAGTAAAATATCATCTTTGGTAAATACACGTCCTGTAGGATTATGCGGCGTGTTGACTAATATCGCTTTTGTTTTAGGCGTAATGGCTGCTTTCACTTTATCCCAAGGAATACTATATTCAGGAAATTCTAATTCTATAGGAACCACAATACCGCCGTTAAAAACAATATTAGGTATATAACTATCATAGGCGGGTTCAAAAATAATCACCTCATCCCCTGGTTGTATAATGGTTGAAAAAGCACAAAAGATAGCATAGGTTCCGCCCGGCGTAATGGTAATATTAGTTTCGGGGTTAATATTTACATCATATAAATATTTAATTTTCTCCGCCAATCTTTCACGTAATAATGGAACACCATTGGTGTGTGCATATTGATTACCGCCCGATTGCATGGCTTTATTTACACATTCGATCAACTCCGCACTCATTGGGAAATCAGGGAAACCCTGTCCTAAATTAATGGCATTATGCTTTGCTGCCAATTGACTCATTACCGTAAAAATACTAGTGCCGATATTTGGAAGCTTTGATTGCATATAAATAGAAAATTAAAAATTCAGTTGATTGGATAATCGCTTTAATTCGATCTCAGCAATTTTTGCGTTAAAACGTAAACTCACTAATCTAAATCCAGCTGTTTCAAAGCTTTGTTGGGCCTGCTTTACATCCACCATCGTGGCTTGGCCTAGTTTATATTTTTGCATCACTAAATCCAATAAGGATTGTGACATTTCAAAATTTTGAATTTCAATCGGTGTTTGCTTTAAACTATTTTTATAACTCTGATAGGTTTTAAATAATTCAGTAATCAAATCCTGCTCCGTATTTTGTAATTGAATTTTTGCAGACTTGGTATTAATTTCCGCATTTTTAATCGCGCGCTTATTTGCACCACCCGTATAAATAGGGATACTTAAATTCAGACCCAAAAATGGACCATAACTTTCATTCAATAATATAAATCCTGCAGCCGACTTGTTGCTGTTGTAATTGAATCCAGTACTCGCTCTTAGCGTAGGATAGGTTAAAGTTTTGGTTTCCTTTTCCAAAAACTGATTCACATTAACCAATTGTTGCGCCGATTGTAACAAAGGATGCTCTTTAATTTTCGCTTCCACTACCGACAATAACAATTGATCATCTACTTTGATGCTATCATTGATAATAATGCTATTGGTATTAGGCATTACAATCGTATTTAGCAAATCGGCTTGGGCTTGGTCAATAATTAATAATTGATTTTGTTCTGCTTGTATTAATGCATTCAAATCCAAATTAGATTGTAAAAAATCAGCTTGGTTCGCGACACCAATTTTTTGACGTGTTTCAACAATGTCTAATCTTTGCTTGGAGGTCTCAATAGATTTTTGAATTGTTTTTAAAAATGCTTGTTGACGAACTACATTATAATATTGTTGCATCACTGTTGAAATGGTATTCAACAATTGTGATTCAAGTAAGGATTTGTTTTGACGCTCCAGGCTTTCCAATCGATTTTTGGTAGCCTGTACTCTATAGCCATTGAATAATACCATCGAAGCATTAACGGCACTATTTAGATTGCTACCATCAACACCGTTTCTTGAAGTGTTACGATTCGCATCTGGGAAGGTTTGATTGATCGTCGTTAATGTATTGTTGTTGTTGCTTGTATTGGTAATGGTGGGTAAGCCCCCAGCAACACCAATATTATTATTATTTTTAGCAATCGCTAAATTATTTTCCACCAATTGAATATCATAACTGTTTTTTAAAGCAGTTTGAATGGCTTCGTTTAAGCTTAAAGTTTTTTGTGCAACCGCACTATTACTTAAAGCTGCTAAAAAAAATAGGCTAATAAATATAATTCTCAATCCTGATTTTTGCATATAATAAAATTAACAACACCCTGCTAGGTCTCAAAATATATTACACAAGTGGCGAGTGACCTATTATCCAACCAAGGTACCCACTTCACCCCCTTGTACTACTCTTAATAAATTACCTGGCTGATTCATATCAAAAACAATAATGGGTAATTTGTTTTCCATACATAAGGTAAAGGCCGTCATGTCCATCACCTTTAAATTTTTTGATATACAATCCTGAAAGCTGATTTTGTCAAATTTAACTGCGGTTGGATTTTTTTCTGGATCACTATCATATACCCCATCCACGCGTGTTCCTTTCAAAATAACATCTGCTTTCATTTCAATAGCACGAAGCGAACCGGCCGTATCTGTAGTGAAATAAGGATTACCTGTTCCAGCGCCAAATATAACTACACGTCCTTTTTCCAAATGACGCAATGCTTTACGACGAATGTAAGGCTCTGCTACTTGTTCCATATTAATCGCAGATTGCAATCGCGTATACACCCCTATTTTTTCAAGCATGGCTTGTATCGCCATGGCATTAATCATGGTTGCCAACATCCCCATATAATCACCATGCGCACGCTCGATTCCACTATCCGCTTCATTCATACCGCGATAAATATTTCCACCGCCAATCACGATAGCTACCTGCACACCTAAGTCGGTGACTTGTTTAATTTCATTGGCATATTGCTCAATGATCTTAGGATCAAATGGATCTCCATTTCTTTGTTCTCCTAATAATGCTTCCCCTGATAATTTTAATAATACGCGTTTGTATTTTGGCAGCATAGTAGTTGGTATTTTGTAATTGCAAGATAAGAATTTTAAAGCAACAAAAAAGGGTCCCCCGATGTATCGGGGGACCCTTTTTATACTATTATTCTAGTTAGTTATTACTATCCCAATGCTACACGCTTGAACTCAGTAACTTTAAGGTCAGCACCTACGCTCTTAACGTGGTCACCCACTGTTTTAGAACCGTCTTTTACGAAAGACTGTGCTAATAAGGTTTGTTCTTTAAAGAACGCTGCAATTTTACCTTCGGCAATTTTAGCAATCATTTCTTCTGGTTTACCAGCCATTTTAGGATCTTCCTTCATGGTATCAATGATGATTGCACGCTCACGAGTTACTGTTTGCGCTGGAACTGAATCAGCATCAACTGCCACTGGATT
>SHWT01000095.1 GCA_009693715.1 Chitinophagaceae bacterium | reverse complement strand
TTGATTTAATTGTTCAACAAAGTCCATTTATAAGGTATTGTAGTATTGCACTAAGGCTATTAAATGTGCTTCGTTCTTTAAATTTAATTTTTGATCTTCCATGTATTTTGCAATTGCCTCTTTTTTATCTTGAAACAATGCTAGCAAACTAGATTTATCTTTTTTAATTCGAGTCATCGTACCTTCTTTTAATAAGTACATATTTTCATAGGTGGTAAATTCTTTAAAGCGCTCGCCAGACAAATCATTATTACGTTCTTGAATTGCTTTATAAACAGATTTAAGTAAGCTTGTTTTACCGTTTATTAAGATCTGATAAAATGAAATTCTATTTTGATTGTCAATAGGCGGAAACCCACATTGAAATACTTTTGATTGATGGACAGATGCATTATTTTCTACATAAGCAATTTCCGAAGCCATTCCCTTTCCAAGAAAACCCTCTTGCCCATTGGATGCAATAAAATTGACTTCATGTTCTAGCAGATTGATTCTTGTTTTCACATCATTGTACACTCTGCCATCTTTTAAAGTAATTTTTGCCAATTGATATTCCGAAAGATCATACACTGATCCTGTAATGCCTTCGTATTTATTAACAAAAGCTTGTCCGTTCACATCACTTAGGAAAATTTGTTGCCCCCATTTACTGGTCGTTGAAATTGAATTTCTTTGCGCAAAACTAAAGGTGGCAAATAAAAAAGAGAAGAAGGTAAATATGGTTTTCATAGGATTGCTATTATACCTTAAAGTTACTATAGGTAAATAAAAAAACAAGACCCCTAGGGGGTCTTGTTTCAAAATATTACCTAAAAAATAATTATTGCTTAGGATTCTTAGTTGGAGCAGATCCTGCTAAAGCTGGATTGTAAGCTAACTCATTTTCTGGTACATCCCAATAGTCTAGGAAACCATAGACGATTGTCGCATTTTTACTAACAGCACCAGTCACAGAGACTACTGTAGTTCCAGTACGAGACTTGTCTGGACCAATGATATCCCAACGACGTGCATCATAGAAAGAAAGACCTTTGAATGCTAAAGCAATTCTACGCTCTCTTCTTAACTGCTCATAAGCAGCAGCTTGAGTTAAACCAGTACCTAATGCTGCTAATCCAGCACCTTGGTATGTTCTTACAGCATGAATTGAAGCTGCACCCGCGTCAATTTGTCCAGTCATAATCAAAGCTTCCGCCTTCATTAATTCGTTTTCTTCGTAGGTGCCTGCGATAGTAATTTCATTTGCACCAATTACATTGTTTGCATAAGTAATTACACCTGCTGATTGGTTACCACCATATTTCAAGCTATAACGTGTATTGAATGAATTTCCACGATCAGAGTTGAATAAACCTACTGAAGCCAAAGTGATTACGTTATTATCTCTACGCTTATCTCCTACAATAAATTCCTGCACCCAACGCTCACTTAGCTTGTAAGTATTTGTTGAGCCAGTTGGAGCTGCTTGACCAACTTTATCAGCAACACTGATACCAGTTCCTAAGAAATCACCATTTGCATCAGAACGTGCAGTAAAGATTAAATCTGTTGCTCTAATACCGTCATTTGCTAAAGTCAAAATTGCACTCCATTGAGATGCAGACATACTTGATCTCAAATTGTTAACAAGAATGTTACGAGCTTTGATGGAATTGATATTACGTCTCCACATATCTATTGTCAAGATACCACCTTTACCTTTTTGTAAAAAAGTAGGGATTAATCTTCCAAGTGAAGCTGAGTAATCAGTTGCAGAAGTTGCACCACCTAAAGCAGTAACTGCTTTATCAAAATTTGAATTTGCTTCTGTAATAATTGCTTCCTTAGTTACATAATTACCATTTGTTTTTGCTTCAGAAGTAGCTGCGTTTTGGATTAAACCAGCATAATAAGTAGAACCAATTCTGCTATATGCATAACCTTTCCACCAATAAGCCCAAGCTTGGATAGTTGCTTTTTTAGTAGCAGCACCTGTACCTGAGAAAGTAGTTTTGTCTGCAGTCGCAAGGATTTCATTCGCAGCTGTAATCATGTTGTACATATAAGCCCACTCATAGAAAGTAGTATTACTTCCGCCTTGAGCGTTATTATTAGCTGCTCTAAGCAATGCATACTGTGTATTTGGCTGACTTGGATTCACAACAACTGTTCCGTTGTCTAAAGTCACTCTATTAGGACAACCAACTTGGTTCATAAAAGCATTTGCTGCTTCAGTAGCAACCACGTCACCCATGATTTCATGAAAGCCCATTGCGCCTGGCCAAAAACGACCATAAACACCATCTGAATACTTAAGGTTATGGAAACCATTCAAGTAGATTGTTCCCTGAGCAAATGGATATAAACCATTCTCATTTTGAGCACTCGCCGGGGTCGGAGAGTTTACGTTGGTAATATCAAGATCTTTCTTACAAGCTGTAAAGCTTAAAGCAATTCCTAATACTCCAACAAAAATTTTATTATTCTTCATTACTAAAAATTTAAAAGTTAAAGTTTAAAATCCTAAGTTCAAGCCTATTGTATAAGCTTTGGTATTAGGAATAGTATTGTGATCTAAACCACGATCGAATGCTGAGTTGGTAGCAAAGTTAACTTCCGGATCCATACCAGAGTATGGAGTGAAGGTTAGTAAGTTACGACCAGAAAGCACCAATTGTAAGCGATTTGTAAATTTTATTTTTGTCAATTTTGCAATATCAACTCCAAAAGAAAGGTTTCTTAAACGCCAGAAAGAAGCATCTTCATAGAAGTAGTTCTTTGTTCCGTTCGCTGCTCCACCTGCGTAAATACTTCTGTAAAAAGCAGTGTAAGCTTGTGTTTCTCCATTAATAGTAAGAGGCTGATCGTAATCAGAGTGAATACCATCACGGTACATCCACTGCTTAGTTTGGTTATAAAGATTATTTCCATAAATCCAATCCCATTGCATATTGAATGTGAAGATACCTTTATACTGTAAATTGTTAATGAAGCTCATATTGAACTTAGGATTAGGATCACCAAGACTAGATTGACCTGGTATTGAAACCGCTTGTTTAGTTGCTTTATTTACAACCCATCCATTACTAGCCACTTCAAAATTACCTCTTTGTGCTTCAGAAATAAATGGTAAGCCAGTTAGTGGATTTGACTCCGTTAATGATCTCATCATTTTGAAACCAAAGAACTGTCCAATCTTATAACCTTGTTGTAATGTGATACCCACACTACCTGCAGAAGATAATAAAATTACTGGAGGTCCTTTTACGTATCCAATTTCAGAAGATTGATTCGCATAATTGGTGATGAAATCCCAATTCCAATCTTTCCCAGAGTAAACATTTAAGTTTAAAGAAGCTTGTAAACCGCTTGATTTCAATCCAAATGCGTTATCTAATTTCCCGCCTACACCACTAGAAGGTGCAGCGTCTACACTATAGATTGCGTTATCTGTATTTCTGCTCCAATAAGTAGCAGAGATATTTGCAGTTTTAAACCACTCACCTTTACCAAGTGTAAAAGTTAAATCAGTACCAAATTCAGTCTCTTTAGATAACTCCACTGATAAGTTTGGATTTGGATTGGTTGTAGGGAAAGTAAATACACTTGCTCCTCCTAAATTCTGAGCACCTAAAGTTGTAAAACGTTGGAAGGCACCTGGTTGGATACCTGCCTCACCATAACCAGCTCTAAACTTCACTTCAGATAAAATATTAGAGATTTTTAAATTTTGCCAGAATTTTAAGTTAGATAAAGTAAAGAAGAAGTCTCCTCTAGGGAAGGTTTGAGCAGTTGCACCAGAACCGAATGCAGAAGAGAAGTCACTTCTAACACCTACAGAGAAACCTGTAAAGTTAGAATACTCAAATCTTTGGTTTGCTAAAATACCATAAGTCACAAATGGCTCAATATAGTCTCTTACGATTCTGTAATTAGCAGCTTGAGACATATTCCATGGTGTATAACCTGGACCATCAAAAGCAGCTGCTCTGAAAGATTTGTATTGGTTACGACGGTAATCAAATGCAGCTGTTGTAAATGTTTTTAATGGGATATTGATATTGAAATCCTTTTCAAAATCAGTACGGAAGTTCATAGTACCAATAAAGTTTTGGAAAGTAGTTCTATCTACATAGTTATCAATCTCACCAGTTGTAAATGCAGTTGGAGCAGGAGACCAGTTATAAGTATAACGATTCTGTAATACTCTGTTCTTGTTATCCCACTGCTCATCATATTTATAAGTTGAGTTTTCATTAGAATAGTTCAATGCATATTTAGCATCAAATTCTAAGAACTTAGGCAATTTATAGTTTAAGTTAAAGCTTTGGATTACATCTACTGTTGCAATTTTGGTACGAGACTCATCATTTGAAGCAAAAGGGTTAGAGTGATTCACACCACCCGCAGCACCAAAGAATGTAGCGTACTTGTCTTCTAGGTTCTTTTGTTCAAAAGGAAGAAAAGGACGCGCATTGTTAATTGCAAATACAAAACTACGACCAGTTTGGTCATTCATTGTATTCTTAGTATAGATTAATTGTGTCGTTGAAGTAAACTTTAATCCTTTCGCAACTTCAAATCCTAACTTAGAAGTTAAGTTAGAACGAGAGAACTCACCATTGTTGATGAAGTTTGAATTCTGTTGGTTGTTTGAAGCAGAGAACAAGAAATCAACTTTATCTTTTGCACCAGAAACAGTCACTGAATTATTCAAAGCATACCCTTGTTGTAAGAACATCTTGTAGTGGTCGATGTACTGTAAGTTCTTGTTATATGGTTTGTTTTGAAAACTAGTAACATTCAATGCATCATATACAACGTCACCATTGTAAACTAATGTAGAAGGATCTAAAGACATAATTGCTCCAGAACCAGTCAATACGTTATTATCTGCATCTGTTCTGAATGCGTGGTTTTTAGCTTTAGATAAACCACCAATATTTAATAACTCATTGGTTGTTGCGCTTGAGCTAAATTCAATATTCAACTTACCGCCTTTACCTTTTTTAGTGAACAACTGGATAACACCATTCGCACCTTGCGCACCATATAAAGATGCAGCAGCAGCACCTTGTACTACCTCTACTCTTTCGATGATGTTTACGTCAATAGAGTTTAAACTTGTACCACGAGCTTCAATACCATCGATCAAGATCATTGGAGATGTTCCACCTTGTATAGAGTTAATACCTCTTAATAAGATCTGTAAAGGACGACCTGGGCTACCGTTGGTACTGCTGATTTGAGCACCAGCAATTTGTCCAACTAATTGTTGGCCAACATCACCTGTTGGTACTTTAACTTGGCTAGAAAGGTTTACAGATTCAACTGCAACCCCTAATTTCTTTTTGCTTGTTGCTGCACCAACACCCGTTACTACCACCTCGCTTAAAGCCTTCACATCTGAAGTCAAAACTATTGTTAAGTTAGCGTTGTTTGCAGTTACTTGCTTGCTTTCAAAGCCTAAAGCAGAAACCAATAAAGTAGCGCCTTTTTTTACTGAAATTGTAAATGTACCATCATTGCCGGCACTCACACCTTTAGTAGTGCTTTTTTCAAGCACACTTGCTCCGGCAACAGGATCATTCTTTTCATCAATAACCTTACCGGTTATAGTAACTGTTTGTGCGAAACCGACCATAATGGTCATTAAGAACGCACAAACACTTACAATGATTTTTTTAGTCATGTTGTTTTGTTTTGTAATTAAAATTTTTCTGAAAAGGAAGGACCTTCAATAGCATATTGTGATAAGCGGTGAAAATTATTTCATTAGCAGACAAATATACTTAAAATTTAACAATATCATAAATATATACAAGCAAAAGTCTACATTGGTTTGACGAAGGACAATACCATGCTTACGGCATATCTCTGTAACGGAGTTCTCGCCTCTTTGAGCCTCCATTACAATGATGAGCTTTTGTTCTGAGGAAAATAACCGCCTTGACTTACGACGGATGTCTTTAATGAAGTTCTCTGTAGATTGTTTCTGTTCCATGTCATTTTGTTTTAATTGTTAATGATGGAAACTCTCTACTAATTTACACCTTTTTTAGTCCACTTTATGCTGACGTCCGACACCGTTCCAGTATCTGAAAAGGTCATATCTTTTTTGGCATCAAAAATTACTTCTACTGTTTTTAATACAAGCTCAAAAGAGCCTAATTTTTGAATTATTATAAAAATAGACATAAAACTAGCGACCAAAAACTAGCCTATTTTTAAGTATTTATACTTATAAGCCGCAAAATTGATTAAATTTAAATACCTAATTTTTAACGAAAACGAATACTATGAAAATACATCAAATGCTCTCGTTTGTCTTCTTATTCCCATTTATATTAATGGCTCAAAAAAACTGGAGTCCTGAACAGGTACTAAAAATAAAAAATGTAAGTGCTGCACAGGTATCACCGGACGGAACCAAAGTGGCTTATACCATAAGGGAATCCTTAATGAAAGATGATAGAAGTGAATACATAAACCAAATTTGGATAAGTGGCATTGACGGATCTAACCCAATTCAATTAACAAAGGGGGATAAAAATAATTCAAATCCAAAATGGAGTCCTGATAATAAATCCATTGCTTTTTTATCTTCTCGTGACGAAAAAAATAATTTATATATTATTCCGATTGCAGGCGGTGAGGCAGAAAAAATTACCGCGGTAAAAGGCGGGGTGAGTGAATTTGAGTGGAGTAATGATGGTAATAAAATTGCACTCTTAGTTACAGATGCAGCAAGCGATATAGAGGATAAAAATAAAAAGGCAAAAAATGATTGGTATATATATGAAGCAGAATTAAAACAAAATAGATTACAAGTTTATTGGATACACTATAAAGATTCTACACAAATATTACTTACTAAAAATAATTTTTCCGTATATGCTTTTGATTGGAATAATGATGGAACTACGATTGTATACAGCTATGGCAAGTCTACTAAGGCAAATGATAATATTTATAGTGATATTGCATTAATTAATATAGAAACAGGCGTAATTAAAAATATTGCCAATACACCTGCAGGAGAATCTACTCCTAAATTTAGTCCAGATGGAACATTGATAAGCTATTATTGTTCAGAGAATCCAAATGATTGGCCAGGTGCAAAACATGCACAAATTTATAGCGTTGCCGATGGAAAAACTTGGAGATTAAAAGCAACTCCAAATGAAGATGGAAGCATACTGGGCTGGACCGCTGATGGAAAAAATATTCTTTGGTCTGAAACCAATAAAACAATGACGAGTATTTATACTTTAAGTGTTGATGGAAAAAATATTTTAGAATTTAGCAAAGGCGAGAAAAATTATATTGGTGCAGCAAAAATAAATGCAACGCATAACTATATTGCTTTTACCTTGCAGAATACATCACAATATCCTGAATTGTATGTAAGTAGGCTAAATGAGTATATGCCAATAAAAGTTACTTCCATTAATACAGCATTGTTCTTTTTGCCCTTAGCCAGAACGGTGGTCATTAAATGGATGGGCGCTGATGGATTAGAAATAGAAGGATTATTAACCTATCCCTTAAATTATACTGCAGGGAAAAAAGTTCCTTTATTATTAAATATTCACGGCGGACCAGCCGGTAATTTCGGGCAAACTTGTATTATTACTAATCAGGGAACTTATCCTCTCGCAGCATTGAGTGAAAATGGATATGCTATTTTAAGACCTAACCCAAGAGGATCGAGCGGCTATGGTAGTACTTTTAGAATGGCCAACAGACAAGATTGGGGCGGTAAAGATTTTATAGACCTAATGGCCGGAGTGGATCAGGTTATCAAAATGGGGGTAACGGATGAAACCATGTTAGGTGTGATGGGATGGAGTTATGGAGGTTTTATGAGTAGTTGGATCGTGGGACATACTAATCGTTTTAAAGCAGCTTCTATTGGAGCACCAGTAGTAGATTTAGGATTTCAAAACTTAACCGATGACATTGAGGGATTTTTACCATCTTATTTTAAATCAGATCCATGGAATAACTGGAATTTGTTTAGTGAACATTCTCCTTTAAGATATGTACAAAATGTACAAACACCAGTGATGTTGCAACATGGAGAGGCAGATCAAAGGGTTCCATTGGGTAACTCAATTATGTTTTACAATGCATTAAGAAGAAGAAATATTCCAGTTAAACTTTTGATTTTACCAAGACAACCACACGGACCAATTGAACCAAGAATGGTATTAAAAACAATGCAAACGAATATTGAATGGTTTGAGAGTTTACTGAAACCATTATAATCGGGTTGTGGTAAATCTTGATTATTAACAAAGAACTAATAAAAAGAATCTTTATTATAATCAAACTTTAAAATAAGCAATAAAAAAATAAA
>SHWT01000094.1 GCA_009693715.1 Chitinophagaceae bacterium | reverse complement strand
CTGATTGCGCTAAATCAGATTTTACCATTTCTCTTAAGGGCTGAATATTATCTATAATATAAATTCCTCTGCCATGAGAAGCAATCACTAAATCATTGGTTTGTGGTTGAATCTTAATATCACGTACTAAATTATACCAAGGCATATTTTGATACTTGCTGCGCATCCAGTTATTACCGCCATCTAATGAAATAAATAACCCCATTTCAGTGCCTAAGAATAATAATTTTTCATTGACAATATCTTCTCTAATCACGTGCGCAAAACCTGTAAATTCAGAAGAGCTAAATTTTTTCCAAGTATTACCACCATCGGAACTCATCACAGCATAAGTATGCATATCGCCATACATATGATTATCAAGGGTAACATAAATTCTTTTGGAGTCCAAAGATGATATTTCAATACTGCTGATCCAAGTGTTTTCAGGTACGCCAGTTTTCCAAATACCTGCTGATTTATTTTGCCATGATTTACCTCCGTCTGTCGTTAGCTGAAGATTGCCATCATCTGTTCCTGCCCAAATAATATTTTCATTTTTAGGATCCTGTGTTATGGTAAAAATAGTACAGTGGTTTTCAGCACTGGTGTTATCACCTGTAATCCCCGCATTTTTTTCTGCTTGATTAATTTTATTCGGATTATTAGTTGTTAAATCTGGAGATATTCTTTGCCAGTTTTTTCCGTCATCATTTGATTTGAATACATATTGTGCGCCTGTATATAAATTATACACTGGCTTACCTGCGGCATTTTTCTTAACTGAAGGACCTACTACTATTGGCGTATTCCAATTCCAACGATGTTCCTCATCTCCTTCTAATTTTTTAGGACGGACACCATATGAAAGTCCAGTAGATAAATCCACTTTTGTAATTTCTCCCCCTTGTGATTCAGAAAAAATAATTTTTGAATTTAATAAACTTGGTTGCACCCAAAATCCATCACCCCCATTAATCCATCTCCAATCAACTGCAGTTACGCCGCCTGGTGCTGAACTTGGCGCCATCCAACTATTATTATCTTGCAATCCGCCATATACATGATAGGGTGTTTGGTTATCCGTAGATACATGGTAAAATTGACCTACTGGAAGACTGTTTATAAACTGCCAAGCTGTTCCTTTATTATTACTCATATAAATACCACCATCTGTTCCTACAAACATCATATCAGAATTATTTGGATTGATCCATAAAGCATGCATATCAGCATGTGGTTCAATACCACCAATCACTGTATTGTTCCATGAATATCCTCCATCACTTGAATATTGAAAATCAAATGCAGGGCGGTATACTCTTTTTGGATCCTTAGGATCGTATACCAATGTGCTAAAATAAAATGGACGTGCTGTTAAATTTTCTGTGGATGCTAATTTTTTCCAAGTGGCACCCTCATCTTCTGAAATATATAAACCAGGCACTTTTGCTTCAACAATGGCAAGTACCTCTGAAGGTTTAGAAGGATTAATTGTAATTACTATTCTACCTAAATCACCATCCGGTAATCCATTGGTCACTCTATTCCAATTTTTTCCGCCATCCGTTGATTTATATAATCCACTTCCTGGACCGCCAGAACTAAAAGCAAAGGCCTTTCTTCTGAACTGCCACATAGAAGCAAATAGGGTTTCTGGCTTAGTTGGATGCATTGCAATATCTGCACAACCCGTTTCCTCATTTACGTATAAAATTTTATTCCATGTTTTTCCACCATCTATTGTTTTGAATAATCCTCTATGTGTTGATGAATTCCAAAGTGGCCCTGGGGCAGAAACATACACAGTTTTTTTATCTGATGGATTTATTAAAATTTTACTAATTCTTTCCGTACTATCCAAACCAATTTTTTGCCAGTTGTTTCCACCGTCTGTTGTTTTATACATCCCGTCTCCATAAGAAACTGAATTTCTTGTATTGCTTTCGCCTGCACCTGCATATACAACTTTAGCATTACCCGGCTCGATAGCAAGGGCACCAATGGATTGACAATATTTGTCAAAAATTGAAATGAATGATAATCCACCATTTTGGCTTTTCCAAATACCACCACCTGCAGTACCTACAAATAAGTTAAGTTGACCATTAGCGCTTATTCCATCGATCGAAGTTATTCTTCCACTCATGGTAGATGGACCTAAAGGCCTTGCACCCATTACTTGGAAATAAGAAGAGTTAATTGTGTTTTGTGCATTCGTAATAAATACGAGTAGCAGAAACAATCCAGTTAATTTATTTTTTAATTGCATAAAAATAATTGAAATAAAAAACTACTATTTACGCAGCTTGATTTGCGAAAAATAGTAGTTTTTTTATTATAGAAAATTAGTTTCCGTTGAAAATTGCAGCGTCGATAGTTGGGTTGATGGTTATTTTTTTAGTAACCATCATCATTTGCCCTTGATCTTGTTTGAAAGCAATTTTTATTCCGTATTCAATAGTTTGATAGTCTAATAATTTTTGTTCAGACTTCATTTCTTGACCTTGTTGTTTTACAATAGACTCAATTTTATAAACCAAGTTGGTTTTGGTATCAAAAAAATAGGTTTTTTCGTTACCGTTTTTAGTCGTCATCTTAATTTTAAAATACTCATTACCATCTTCTTCATCTTTCCCTAAAGATTCGATCACAGAACCTTTGGCTTTGTAATCAACAAAAGGATCTTGAATATCTAAATCATCTAATTTTTGCTTTAACTCATCTTCTGAAATAGGACTTAAAGTTGCCTTACCTGACAATGGGTTTTGAGACCAACCTTTAGTTGGCGTTGTTATATCAATAATTTTATTTCCTTGAAATTCAGCATCAACTCTCATGCCTTGCATTTGGGATCCTTGCATTGTAAAAGGGATTTGAATGCCTTGCACTTCAATTTGTCCTTCAATTTTTATAGATTGTACTTTAGCCCACTTTTCTGCACCACCTATTTCAGTAATATACTTTACAATAACTTCATCTGCAGTTTGTGCATTAACTGTAAAAATAGCTGAAACAAATAAGGAAATTGACAATAAAACTTTTTTCATAAATTATTTTTTAGTGACGTAAAATAGGACTTAAAATCAATATTACAATAAGTTTATTTTACATCTTTAGAAAGTAAGGCCATCGCCGCATTATGACCGGCGATACAACTAACACCACCGCCGCGACGCGCTCCTGCACCTGCAAGATAAATATGCGGATCATCCGTTTCTGCTCCCCAAATTTGATGGCTACTTGTTTCAATATCATCTTCAAGGAAAGGAAAATCCAAGTCACGATGAAATATATTTCCTCGCGGTAGGGAAATTTCCTGCGCAAGATCGAGCGGTGATTTAACTTCAATTGCTAGCGAACCATCGCTGCAGGGAGCCAGCACGGATTCAATAGGATCAAGCAAGTATTCATTCAAACTAGCAATTGCAAGCTGTTTAGCTAAGGCCTTGGCGCCATCTGGATCCGCATCAAAAAGTTTTGCGGGTGTATGTAAACCAAAAAGTGTTAGGGTATGAAAACCTTTCTCGTTCAGCGCTGCGGACAAAATTGATGGATCGGAAAGTGTATGACAATACATTTCCAAAGGTAGGCGCTGCGGCATGTCTCCATTAAGCGCAGTAGCGTATGCAAGTTCCAACTGATCGTAACTTTGATTAACATGAAAAGTACCAGCAAAGGCAAGCTTAGGATCAACATTTGACTTAAGACGAGGCAGACGAGATAATAGCATATTAATTTTCAGCTGTGCACCCTCCAAAGATTCCGGAACTAAACTCCCGCGCAATTTTGCTAAATGCTGCGGAGCGGCTGCAAATAGCAAATCCTTAGCAGTGTATATATCTCCAGATTCCGTTTCAACACGAACACCCATTGCTCCACTTTCAAGTGCTGTAACTTTGGATTGTAGTTTTATTTCTACACCCCATGAAATGGCAATACGATGAAGCTCGTTCACCAAAGCACCCATACCACCCTGCGGCACACGCCACTTTCCATTACCATTTCCGATGAGGTGATATAAAAAACATCGATTGGCCTGCATATGATTCGCTGACGCAAATGTTCCAATTAATGCATCCGTCAAAACCACGCCTTGTACTAAATCATCACTGAATTGATTGCGAATAACTTCACCAATGGGAACTTCCATCAGGTTACGCCATACTTCGGGCAGTCCCATTTCGGATTTAAGTTCCGCAGCAGTTTTGAGTGGTTGAAGCATGGAAGGTGCCATCCGTTTTGCAAGCAAAGCAATATCATCGTAAAATGTACACCAAGCTTTTCCTTCCTTATCGGATCCTGTAAGTTGATGAAAGCTGTTTGCAGTCGCCTCATCCCAGTCCGATGAAATTAAAAGACCCGCATCTGTTCCTCCGCGCTGATAAGGCGTATAAGAAGCAATGGAGCGACCAATGGTTGTAAAATTAATACCTAAATCAGCAACAATTTGATCGGGCAGCAACGATACTAAATACGAATAGCGTGAAAGATGTGCATCATATTCTGGAAAAGTTTTTACGCTAGTGGTAGCGCCTCCAAGTTCTTTATTGGACTCGAGCAGAATGACGCTTTTACCCGCTTTGGCAAGATAGCAAGCAGCCACAAGTCCGTTGTGTCCACCACCAATTATAACGGCATCGTATTTTTTGTTACTTTCTTTCATAGTTAAATTACTTTATGGATGCATCTAAAACTTCCATATTTTTTTTAGCCGACATTTCATGCATTGTTGCATTTAAAGAATTGTATTCCTCTAAAGAAATAATTACAACACCGGTGTCCTTACCTCTATTTATAATTAAGGTTTCACGCTCATTAGTCACCTTATCAAGGTATTGCTTGGTTTCTTTTCGAAAATCAGAAAGAGTAGTTGATAACATATATACATAATTAAGTACAAATATATGTACATATTATGAAAGTTTCAGTGTTAGATCAAATATCAAGAATAGAATAATGTAAAAAATAATTGGCCTATTATCAAAACTTGCAAATTTAACCTAAAAAGATAGTTTTAGGTAGACATTAAGGAGCATTAAAGTTCTTTTAACTCCATCACTAATTTCGCAATTGTCTGTTTAGCATCTCCAAATAACATTAAGCAATTAGGGTATCCAAATAATTCATTTTCTACTCCCGCATATCCTTTCCCCATACTTCTTTTACTTACGATGACTGTTCTTGCTTTACTTGCATTTAAAATAGGCATTCCATAAATAGGGCTCTTGGGATTGGTATGTGCTGCAGGATTAACCACATCATTCGCGCCTACGACAAGTACTAAATCTGTATTGGAAAACTCATCATTGATTTGATCCATTTCAACAAGTTTATCATAGGATATATTGGCTTCGGCCAATAATACATTCATATGTCCTGGCATTCTACCTGCTACGGGATGAATGGCAAATTTGAAGTCTATATTTCTTTTTTCACACAGTTCATATAGTTCACGAATTACGTGCTGCGCCTGAGCAACGGCCATACCATATCCTGGAACAACAATCACAGAAGACGCTCCATCAAATAACATCGCGGCTTCTTCTACACCTACTTCTTTGACAATAATTTCTGGGCCATCGGCTTCTAATTTAGTAATAGTCTGTCCAAACCCTCCTAGTAAAACATTTATCAACGAACGATTCATGGCCTTACACATAATTTGCGTAAGTATAATTCCAGACGCCCCTACCAAAGAGCCTGCTACAATCAATACATTATTATTCAATATAAAGCCTGTAGCACAAGCTGCCATGCCTGAATATGAATTGAGCAAGGAAATTACCACAGGCATATCTGCTCCTCCAATGGGCAAAACGGTTAATACGCCAAGCAATAATGAAATAACTGTTAAAATAATTATTATGGACGTATCTAACTGATTCACTAGTGCAAAAATGGAGGCACTTATGAAAACAAGCAATAAAATTAAATTAATTAAATGCTGTCCTTTAAAGGTAATTGGGTTGCCCGTTATCTTTCCATTTAGCTTTAAAAATGCAACCATTGACCCGGTAAATGTAATTGCACCAATAAAAACACTTAAAATAATACTAATGGTTATGATGATCCCCATTTGTACCATAGTACCATTTGTTTTAAGCCAAAAATCAGAAACAGCTACAGCTACTGATGCCATCCCACCAAAACCATTGAATAAACTAACCATTTCTGGAATTTTAGTCATCTCAACTTTGTATGCATAATATAAACCGATAGCTGAACCTATTGCTATACAAACAAATATTTCCAAAATAGATACGATATTAATCTGCATTAGCGTTGCTATTATGGCAATAAGCATCCCGACAGATGACACTAAATTACCCGAGCGCGCCTCTTTCGTTTTATTCATCATCTTGATACCAATGATAAATAATACAGAAGCTATTAGGTATAAAACTTGAATTAGAATCATTATTTTTTCTTAAACATTTTTAACATCCTATCTGTAACTGCGTATCCGCCCACCACATTAATTACGGCAAGTACCAAGGCCAACATACCAAGCCATTTACTCAATGTAGTATACCCTTGCTCATTACAAGCCAATAAAGCACCTACAATGGTAATTCCTGAAATAGCATTAGAGCCTGACATTAACGGTGTATGTAATGTAGGGGGAACTTTCGCAATTAATTCAAACCCCAGGTAACTTGCCAATACAAGCACGTAGAGTAAAATAATTAATGATTCTATATTCATAAAAAATATCCTTTAAAAATTTACGATTTGTTTTGTGAAGGCATGTACTAAATTGCCTTGATGTGTAATTAAAGCACCTGTGGTGATTTCTTCTTCCATATCCCAATGAAAAGTTTCGCTGGTGGCTAAATGAAGCAATAAGGCACTAATATTCGTCGCATATAATTGACTTGCATTGGTGGATAATAAAGAAGGTAAATTAGCTTCTCCTATAATGGTTACGCCATGTTTTACTACCGTTTTGCTAAATTCAGATAAACTACAATTCCCCCCAGATTCTACGGCCAAATCAACAATGACAGCGCCTGTTTTCATTGACTGTACCATCTCTTCTGTAATTAAAATAGGTGCTTTTTTGCCTATTACAAGTGCAGTGGTTATCACTAAATCTGCATCTTTAATTTTATCTTCGATTAGCTCTTTTTGTTTCGCTAAAAATTCAGCCGAAATTTCACTAGCATATCCACCCTCTACTTTCACGGCATCCGCTCCTTCGACACTTAAAAAACGCCCCCCCAATGATTCCACTTGTTCCTTTGTTTCGGGCCTAACATCACTCACTTCCACTATGGCGCCTAAACGTTTTCCTGTTGCAATAGCTTGTAAGCCCGCTACTCCTGCACCGAATATCAAAACTTTAGCTGGTGTGATTGTTCCAGCTGCAGTCATCATAAGTGGAAATATTTTTGTTAATGCATTGGCCCCTAATAATACGGCTTTGTAGCCTGCTAAATTTGCCTGAGAACTCAAAGCATCCATTTTTTGCGCCCTTGAAATTCTGGGAATAGCATCCATAGCAAAAGCACTTATTTTTTTCTCCATTAAAGCCTTCAAAATTAAAGGCTGCGTATACGCATACATGAAGGAGATACAAATACTTTCTGTTTGTATTTGTTGTATTTCGTCAAACGTAAAAATATTTACTTTCAAAAAAATCTTCGCACTGTAGACATCCTTGTTAGAAACAACATGCGCCCCGGAATTTAAATAATCTTGATCTGCAAAAGAAGATGCATTTCCTGCCCCCGACTCGACTTGAATAGAAAATCCCTTTTTAATGAGCTGTTTAACAATATCGGGGGTCATTGCAACCCTTTTCTCAAAGTCTTTTGTTTCTTTTAATACACCAATGAGCATTGTATAGGTATTTGTTATGATTACTAAAGTACTTACAATTTACTAATTTCATATTTCTAACCCCAGAAACTTTTTAATTAAACTCAGAGGGATATATTTATCTAGCCTAATCTCAGAAAAAGTCTGGATAGAAATATTAAAATATGTTGATGGATGGTAAGCTTGACCCGTCCGAATACAATAGAATGAAGGACATTAACGACCGTGAATTGGCACAAATCAAGCACAAGGTCGAACACCTTCAAGAACACGGGAGTACCTACAAGAAATACATCAAAAAAGACGTTCCAATGCTTGAAAACCTTGTTTCTTTCTACCAAAAGTCAAATGGGGAGCCAGAGGGGTTTTAGAAGGTTCTAAAAACAAAAAAGAGGTCTATAAAGACCTCTTGTGCACTCTGGCTCCCCTTACATACGAAAGATGCAACTATAATAAGATGATTGAGTATGTAACTATAAGGAAATTAAAGGGTTGAACATCGTGTCAAATTGCAGTAAGTTGGCAATCATACTTAGTTTATCTACTTTTGTGAAAATGAAAAAAGCTATC
>SHWT01000093.1 GCA_009693715.1 Chitinophagaceae bacterium | reverse complement strand
TATGCACAGTTGTCTAAAAAATTCTTTGGTGATTTATTAAAAGTATCCGCTTCTGGTCGTTATGACAAGAGCACCAATTTTGATGGTCGTTTTACACCAAGAGTTTCAATGGTATTTAAATTAGCACAGGATAACAATATCCGTTTATCTTATCAAACAGCTTATCGTTTTCCAACGACTCAGAACCAATGGATCAACTTGTTAGTGGGTGGTGGTACGCGTTTAATGGGTGGTTTACCTGCTTTAAGAGAGCATTACAAATTCAGCACCAACCCTGCTTATACTTTAGCTAGTGTGAATGCATTTGGTGCAAGTGCTTTAGCAGGAGCTCCAAATCCAGCTTTATTAAAGCAAGCGGTATTTAATGAGTTTAAGCCTGAGTCAATGAGTTCAATGGAATTAGGTTATAAGGCATTATGGGCTAAAAAATTATTGGTTGATTTTTATGTGTACGCAGGTACCTACACGAATTTCATTGGTGGTGTAACTGTTTTACAATCTCGTAATGGAGCAGCGCCTAGTCCTTTAGATGTGTTAGATGCAAGTAAGCGAATGGCTTACAGTATTTCTACGAATTCTGATGGTGATGTAAAAACAAAAGGTTGGGGATTGTCATTAGATTATTTATTGCCTAGAAACTTCAGCGTTTCTGGTAGCATTTTCTCTGATGAAATTGGGGAGGTTGCTCCAGGGGTAGTTCCTTACTTCAATAGTCCAAAAATCAGAGCTAATATCGCATTAAACAACAGCGGTTTCTTATTTAACAATCGTTTAGGATTCAGTGCAAACATGCATTACCAAGACGGATTTAACTACGAAAGTACATTTGCTGTAGGTAAGCTTAGTGCTTACCAAACGGTGGATGCGGTATTAACATTCAAACTGCCTTCGTACAGATCATTGATCAAAGCGGGCGGTACCAACATATTTAATAAATATTATAGAACTGCATATGGTAGTCCTCAAATTGGTGGATTGTACTATGTTAGTTTTGCTTATAACGTATTTTAGTATATTAGGATGGGTTAGTCCTACAAGTCCCTTCTCGATTTATCGGGAGGGGACTTTTTTTATGCGTAAGAATTATTTTTTTCCTGTATAAAGCTTTATTTTTGCCACTCAAATAAAATCACACCATGCGTTCAATACCATTTAGAGAAGCACTTCGGGAAGCAATGAACGAGGAAATGCGCAGAGACGATCGAGTATTATTGATGGGAGAGGAAGTAGCGGAGTACAATGGCGCCTATAAAGTTAGCCAAGGGATGTTGGCAGAGTTTGGCGCAAAGCGAATTATAGATACACCAATTTCTGAATTAGGTTTTACTGCGTTAGCGGTAGGCGCTGCACAAAATGGCTTAAGACCCATTGTGGAATTCATGACTTGGAATTTTGCAGTACTTCCGTTGGATCAAATTTTAAATACGGCCAGTAAGATGTTAGCCATGAGTGGCGGCCAAATTGGTTGTCCTATTGTGATGAGAGGGCCAAATGGTAGCGCAGGTCAATTAGGGGCGCAACATTCAACCGCTTTTGAAAGTTATTTGGCTAATATTCCTGGTATTAAAGTGGTTTCACCTTCCAATGGTTACGATGCAAAAGGCCTATTAAAACAAGCCATTCGTTATGAAGAGGATCCAGTGATGTTTTTGGAAAGTGAAGTGATGTATGGAGATAAATGTGATGTTCCAGATGATGAATATTATATCCCATTAGGCAAAGCAGATGTTAAAAAAGTAGGTCGTGACATTACCATTGTTTCTTATAATAAAATGATGAAAGTGGCATTAGGTGCTGCAGCAGAATTAGAAAAAGAAGGCATCAGTGCTGAGGTGGTCGATTTGCGTACCATTCGTCCTTTGGATTGGATGACCGTTTTGGAAAGTGTTAAAAAAACCAATCGTTTGGTGATTATTGAAGAGCAATGGCCATTTGCTTCTGTATCTTCAGAATTATCTTATCGCATCCAAAAAGAAGGTTTTGATTATTTAGATGCACCTATTCGTCGTATCACAAGTGCCGATGCACCGATGCACTATGCACCTAATTTAGCAGCCTTGGCTATCCCTGACGTTGCTAGATCCGTTAGCTTGGTGAAGGAACTGATGCAACAGTATAAATAAAAGCGATGTCCTTGCGAATAGCCAGTTAAATAGTGGTGTTATCATTATCCTTTATTTAAACCACTTATAAGAATACTTGGACACTTTAAAAATAAAATTATCAATATCCCTCACAAAGGGATATTTTTGTTATATATAATTCAACTTCATTTTATGGGCTATATTTTATTAATTTTATTTTGGTTGGGATGGCATATTGGCATTTATTTAATGCTCAAAAAAGCAGGGGTGGCAAGTGCAAAGGCCATTATCCCAATTTATAATACATGGGAGGTTGTAAAACTTTGTGGTATTTCAAAAGTTTGGTTTTGGATACAACTCATTCCAATTCTTGGACAATTTGTAACTTTATGGATTTCCATCATATTTGTGATGCATTTTAAAAGAGTGGGCTTGCTTCAGCATACATTAACTATTTTTGTGCCATTTATTTACTTACCTTATTTGGGTCTTTCAGATAATGAGCGTTGGCATGGTAAAGATGCATTACAGCACTATCACAAATCAGCCTCAAGAGAGTGGGTTGATGCGGCTGTTTTTGCTATTGTAGCGGCCACTTTAATTCGTACTTTTATTTTTGAAGCATATGTGATTCCTACAGAGAGCATGGAAAAAACTTTATTAGTGAATGACTTTTTATTTGTTGATAAAATTACTTACGGCGCGCGTATTCCGCAAACACCCGTAAGTTTCCCATTTGTTCATAATACTTTACCCATGGCACCAACTACGCCATCCTATATCAAATGGGTACAAGTGGATTATACCAGATTACCAAAACTGAGGGGGATTAATCGAAATGATGTTGTAGTATTTAATTTTCCAGCAGGGGATACCATTATTAACCTGCCCGAATTTGGTAGTAAAATACCTTATTATGACGTGTTAAGAAGCCCTGAATATGCAAACAATCGAGAAAAATTATTGAATGATTATCCCATCTTAGTGCATCCGGTGGATAAGACAGATAATTATATCAAAAGATGTGTCGGTATTCCTGGTGATATTATTCAAGTGAAGGGCAGTCATTTATGGGTGAATGGTGCTCCGGCATTTGATGCGCCATACTCGCAAACTGAATTTATTGTGCAAACCAATGGCCAGCCAATCCCTGAGGATTATATTCAAGACAGTTTAGGCATTAATATTAATGAGGCTAGTTCCGATTTTCAAATCATGGAAGGCAGCACCAATACTTTTAAAATTAACATGACTGCAAATGCTGCGGAAAATTTGAAAAAATTACCACAGGTTTTGTCTGTTACTTATTTTGATGAAAATACAGTTGGGTATACTTTTCCTAATGATATGTCCCATTTCCCTTGGTCGGTAGATAATTATGGGCCTATTCGAATTCCAAAACAAGGAGATGTGGTACAATTAAATGATAGCACCATTGAATTATATCGTCGTATAATTTCAAATTACGAGCATAATAATTTAGAAGAAAAAGAAGGCAAGTATTATATTAATGGAGTTCCAGTCACAACCTATACAGTAAAAGAAAACTACTATTGGATGATGGGGGATAATCGTCACCGCAGTCAAGATAGTAGGTATTGGGGGTATGTTCCTGAGACGCATATTGTTGGACGCGCAGCATTAATTTGGTTTAGTTACAGTAAGTCAATTAGATGGAATAGATTGTTCAGCCAAATTAAATAGATTATTTTTAAACCTCACAGCATGTGAGGTTTTTTATTAAACAAAGGTGTATGAAACAAAAATTCGAGTTTGAATTTGAGCATTTTGAGCAGATGGAATCATTAACTGAAACAGATGCTTCATTACTCATTGCTGCGCGAAATGCTACTAAAACAGCATTTGCACCTTATTCCAAATTTAAAGTGGGCGCTGCTGCCTTGTTATCCAATGGTCAAATTGTTATTGGGTCCAATCAAGAAAGTGCCAGTTATCCAGTGGGTATTTGTGCAGAAAGAACTTTATTAAATAGCATTGGGAGCCAGTTTTCAAGCGAAACCATCCTTGCCATGGCAATTAGCTATGATACCGATAAAGCCGCCTGTGATGCCCCCATTTCCCCTTGCGGCATGTGTAGGCAATCCTTGCTTGATTTTGAAAATCGGTATCAGTCACCCATCAAGATAATATTAGCAGGTAAAACGGGGCCAATTATGGTGGTAGGTGCAGCTAAAAATTTATTGCCTTTCGGATTTGATGGGGCAATTCTGAAATAAGTTAAAACAAGGTTTGCACGCCGAGTGCTAGTCTGAATTCATGTTGTAATAACCATTTTTTTCTGGTTTTTCCCCATGCGTAACCCACCAAGGATCGGTCTGATCCAATAATACGGTGACATGGAATTAATATAGCTACTTTATTTTTTGCATTTGCGGAGGCAGCGGCCCTTACTAAATTGGGGTCACCCATTTTTTTTGCTAAATCACCATAGCTTAATGTTTTGCCAAAAGGGAGTTCGTATAATTCTTTCCAAACTTTTTGTTGAAATTCAGTACCATCTTGATCAATGGGGACAGTAAAGCTGCGTCTTTTTCCAGCAAAATATTCAATGAGTTCGTCCATGCATTGGTGTATCACCGCTGGCATTATTTGTTCCGTATCGATATCTTCTAATTCGGGGTGGTCAACAAATGTGAGTTGTTGAATGCAATGATCAGACGAAACCATTTTTATGGCGCCAATGGGACTATGGTAAAAGTGAACAAAACTATTTTGCATTAACCAATGGGTTGGCCGTTATCTACGGCATGTGTCGGGGTGAGTAAAACTACTTGGTGTTGCAAGTCATAAACACCCAACACCAAACATTCGCTCATAAAGTTAGCGATTTGTTTTGGAGGAAAATTCACAACTGCAGTAATTTGCATGCCTACTAATTGATCCTTGGCATAATGCGTGGTTATCTGAGCCGATGACTTTTTAATTCCTAATGGGCCAAAATCAATCTGTAATTGGTATGCGGGTTTTTTAGCATTTGGGAATTCTTCAGCACTAATGATCGTGCCACATCTAATATCCACCTTTGTAAAGTCATCCCATTGTATCATTGTTCCATTTTTTGGAAGTGCATGAATTGTATTTAATCCAATAAATCAGCTAAGTCGTTTAAATCCTTTTGCTTGTATTGTAATGTAGGACTTTGGAAACATTTTGAAAATTCTATTAAAAGTTTCTTTATTATTCTGATGTTAGATAATTTTTTATAATACATGTTCTTTGGTTCAATATTTGATCTTAAAAAATATTGGTCCAAATCCTTTTGTGAAAAAGCATGTCCCGTGGTTCCTTCAACATAGAATTGAATATATTCTTGCGGATTAGGGTAAACCTCAGTATCATCCCAGTCGGAGGAATAAAATGCAATGATACACTGCTTAGGGATGTTGATGAATTCAGCATCAATTTCTAATTGTGCGCAAAGCTCTGCATACAAAATGGTGTTGGCAAATGCATTTCCTTTTTTTGCTTGTAAAGGGCCTGACATTAAAAACTCATCTGGTTTGTCATAATTAATTTCAATCCCTTTGATTTGATAATAATTATACAAAATATTTTTAATCACATTGGCTTGCTCTAATGGCGTTAAATAATTGTTTAACTCCAACCATATGTTTCGTCTAATTTTTTCTAGTTGATGTCTTAGGGTATCTGTGGCTAATTCGGGATATTGAAATTTTGTGACAAGTAATGCCCCTTCGAGTAAAGAGGGAGCAGGCTTTGATTTCCACTCCGTAAATGCTTCTTTTAAATCATGTAGGCGTAATTTATAAATCATCTTTTCAATACGCTCTAAAGTAGTTTCATCCAATGTGTTTTCCCAAAGATGTTCTAAGTCGGGAATAATGGGTGATCCATAGTCTAATAACCTGTCTGAAATGGTATTGAATACTTCCTCATCTGGGTCGTCAATCAGTTGGAATAAGGCAGTAATTTCGGATGCGTTTGGCATATTTAGCTAATACTTAATTTTTCAATATTCAAATTGACGTAAAATATGGTGAATTGTTCATTTTAGTTATCCCAATGGTGTGGATATATTTAACAATAATTTACATAATAAATAGAATTATTATTCGTTTTAGCAAATATTCTCAATTTCTGCGTTATCTTATTATTAATTGCCTTTTCTTTGCAGATATACTAATTAATATGTCAAACGAAACAACAGCGACCCCCAAATTTCCTGTAATGGCAAAATCATTACATGCTGAATTAAAGCGTCGCGTTAATTTATATTTAGAGGAACATTCAGTTACAGCAACTGGTAATTACAAATTGTTTTCAAAAGCAATTATTCTATTAAGTTTATTTGTTCTCACTTACATACATTTGGTATTTTTTACGCCACCCACTTTTTATGCAATATTGGAATGTGTTCTTTTTGGTGGTTTAATTGCCGCGATTGGTTTTAACGTGATGCACGATGGAAGCCATGGCAGTTTTAGTAAGTATAATTGGTTAAACAAATTAGCCTCTTCTTCTATAAGTGTGCTAGGCGCAAGTCGTTTTATGTGGGCATCGAAACATGTAACCATACATCATACTTTTACCAATATTGAAGGGGTAGATGATGATATTGAAGTGGGTGCATTAATGCGTATGGCGCCCAACCAAAAACATTATATATTGCATCGTTTTCAACATATTTATTTTTGGGTTTTATATATGTTATTATATATTTTCTGGATTTTCTATACCGATTATAAAAAATATTTTTCTAAAAAAATTGGATCTGTGCCATTGAAAAAAATGACGATTGGAGATCACCTAGAATTTTGGATTGTTAAACTTTACCACGCTGCTGTATTTATTATTATACCAGTATATATGTTGGGATGGGTGAGTTGGTTAGTCGGCTTTTTTGTGACGGGATGTTTTGCTGGTTTTATTTTAAGTATTGTATTTCAATTGGCACACACCGTTACAGAAACTGAATTTCCTGTTGCTATTCAACCTGAAAATATAATGCCGGATGAATTTGCGGCACATCAAATTATGACGACTGCTAATTTTGCTACAAAGAGCAGAATTGTAAGCTGGTTGGTGGGTGGATTGAATTTTCAAATTGAGCATCATTTGTTTCCTAAAATATCACATGTACATTATCCTGCAATTTCAAAAATTGTTAAAAAAACATGTGCTGACTTTAAATTACAATACAATGAATACCCAACGGTATTGAGTGCAATTCGCGCACATGTATTACATCTTAAATCATTAAGTAGGCCTAGCTTCGCTTAAACTTATATTACACACTATAGTGTAAACAAAAAGGACGCCGATATATCGGCGTCCTTTTTGTTTTATTGCATCTTGAAACTTAATTATATAATTCAGTACATAGTAAAGTGAATCTGCAATCCATTTATTTAAGATGCTTTCTTTCTTCTGGCTACTTTGCGCGGTGGATTTGCTTTTAATTCAGCGATAATGGCATTCACTTCTTCAATGGTCATTGTTTCCACTTTTTCTTGTTGTTCCTTATTTAACTTATAGTTTCTTAATCCTTGTTTGATATAAGGGCCATAAGGGCCTCGTAATAATTGTATTTTTTCTTTTTCAAATACTTTAATAGTGCGCTCATCCTTGGCTTTGCGCTTTTCCGCAATCATAGGGGTCAATTCCTCCAGGGTTACTGTATAAGGGTCCATTTCCTTATTCAGGGAATAAAACTTCTTGGCATGGGCCGCGTAAGGGCCAAATCGACCAATATTGACAGCTACGTCCTCGTCTTCAAATTGTCCCAATGTCCGAGGTAGTTTAAATAATTCTAATGCCTCCTCAAAACTGATGGTTTCAATACTTTGAGATGCCTTTAATTTGGCAAATCTTGGCTTTTCTTCTTCGTCCTGATGTCCAATTTGTACCATTGGGCCATAACGTCCCATTCTAGTGATCAATTTTTTGCCACTCACTGGGTCAAATCCTAATTCTCTTTCCCCTTTGGCTCTTTCTGCATTTTCTAAGGTATGTTCGATAGTGGTGTGGAAGGGTTCATAAAAAGAAGCAAGCATATCACTCCATAAAAGTTTGCCTGCAGCAATTTCATCAAATTCACCTTCAATTTTAGCAGTAAAGTTAAAATCCATCACTTTTGAAAAGTGTAGTTTTAAAAAGTCAGTCACCACCAAACCTAAATCAGTAGGGGATAATTTGTTTTTTTCAGCACCCGTAATTTCTGACGAGGTCACGGTAGTTATTTCATCCTGATTATTTAAAGAAAGCACTTGAAAGTTTCTTTTAATACCTTCTTTTTCTCTTTTTTCAACATAATTACGCTTCATGATGGTTGAAATAGTTGGTGCATAGGTTGAAGGACGACCAATACCTAATTCTTCTAATTTTTTTACCAATGAAGCTTCTGTATATCTCGCAC
>SHWT01000092.1 GCA_009693715.1 Chitinophagaceae bacterium | reverse complement strand
CAGAAAATAGAGCAGCGAATCGCAGAACTAGAATTGTGATTCTTCCTCAATTAGATCAATTCTTTAAATTGTTAGAGAAGAAGTAATTTCTTTTCTCGATCTTAAAATATTGAAAACCCTTCCTGTTCATTCGGGAGGGGTTTATTTTTTATAATGAACATTCTTGCCCGTATCTTCGCAACATGCAAGAAGCGTATTTAAATGGTTTGAACGAAAAGCAATTAGAGGCGGTATTACATATCAAAGGTCCCTTGATGATTATTGCTGGTGCGGGAAGTGGTAAAACAAAGGTCTTAACCACTCGCGTGGCACATCTAATGCATAGCGGGGTTGATTCTTTTAATATATTGGCACTTACTTTTACCAATAAGGCAGCGGCCGAAATGAAGGAGCGTGTTGAAAAAGCGCTAGGCAATACCGAAGCAAGAAATTTATACATTGGTACTTTTCACAGCGTCTTTGCAAGAATATTAAGGGCAGAAGCAGATAAACTTGGTTACCCGAAAAGCTTTACTATTTATGATACCGATGATTCTCGCTCTGTGATAAAAGCAGTAGTGAACGATATGGGATTAGATGATAAATTATACAAACCCAATATTGTACATAATCGAATCTCGAGTGCCAAGAATGCACTGGTGGGGCCCGCAGAATACGCGATGGATACTTTTTTAAAGCAGGAAGATGCAAGATCAAACCGCCCCGCCATTGCAGATATTTATGCTAGCTATGCGGCTCGTTGTTTTAAAAACGGTGCGATGGACTTTGATGATTTGCTTTTTAAAATGCACGAACTCTTACAAAACTTTCCAGAGGTCTTACATAAATACCAACATAAGTTTAAATATATTTTAATTGATGAGTACCAGGATACCAATCCGGTGCAATATCAAATTGCGAAATTACTAGCAGCCGTCTATGAAAATTTATGCGTGGTGGGTGATGATGCTCAAAGTATTTATAGTTTCCGTGGTGCCACCATTGAAAATATTTTACAGTTCCAAAAAGACTATGACGATGTCAAGCTGGTGAAGTTGGAACAAAATTATAGAAGTAGTCAATCCATTATTGGCGTAGCGAATCATGTTATTAAAAATAATGTCGGGCAAATACCTAAAGAGTTATGGACAGAAAATGAAGTGGGTGATAAAATAAAGTTAGTACGCACCATGACCGACAATGATGAAGGTAAATTTGTAGCCGACGCCATTCAAGAAAATAAATTAAGAAATCATTTTTATAATAAAGACTTTGCTATTTTATATAGAACCAATGCACAAAGTAGATCCTTCGAGGAAAGTTTAAGAAGAACAGGTATTGCTTATAAGATCTATGGTGGGCTTAGCTTCTATCAAAGAAAAGAGGTGAAGGATTATATTGCTTATTTGCGTATAATAGCTAATACCAAGGACGAGGAAGGCCTTAAAAGAATTATCAATTATCCTGCAAGAGGGATTGGAAAAACCACCATGGAAAAATGTTTGGTCATTGCAGGTGAACAAAATATTACTTTTTTTGAAGTACTAGAAAAAGCAAAGTCCTTTGGATTTAAAGCAGGCACGCTTACCTCTATTGAAGAGTTTGTGACCATGATTAAGTATTTTCAAAATCAACTTACTAAGCATAATGCTTACGATGTAGCCGTGCAAGTAGGTAAGCATACTAATTTAGTAAAGGAATTATTTAATGATAAGTCTACCGAAGGTTTAGCTCGTTATGAAAACATTCAAGAATTATTAAACTCTATTAAAGAATGGACAGAAAGCCCGAGCAACGATGACGGAGAACTAGGCGATAAAAGTTTAGGGTCTTACTTACAACAAATTACTTTAATCACCGATGCCGATAACGACAACGGCAATGAGGACACTGTAAAATTAATGACCGTGCATGCGGCCAAGGGTTTAGAGTTTGCCTGCGTCTTTTTAGTAGGGTTGGAAGAATCTTTATTCCCCAGTGGCATGAGTGTGAATACTAGAGAAGAGTTAGAAGAAGAAAGAAGATTATTTTATGTCGCAGTTACTAGAGCTAAAAAACATTTATGGTTAACCTATGCCAACACGCGTTATAGGTATGGGCAATTAGTACAAAACGATCCTAGCCGTTTCATAGATGAAATGCCAGAAGAACAAATTGA
Organism: Chitinophagaceae bacterium; assembly: GCA_009693715.1. Classification (GTDB taxonomy): domain Bacteria; phylum Bacteroidota; class Bacteroidia; order Chitinophagales; family Chitinophagaceae; genus Sediminibacterium. The sequence goes on along the minus strand of SHWT01000092.1, from coordinate 6,571 downwards.
TAAGAGTAGTTCTGGTGGTGGAGCAAGAAACCAATCTAGTGGTTGGGGATCCGCCTATGATAGAATGCAGGGCGAAAGCAGTAAAAAAACAGAGGGGTCTAAACCTAGTTACCTTCCTGTTGTGGCCCCCCATACTTTAAATAAAAACCATATCCCTTCGGCGAATTTCACGGCTTGTGATCCATCGGCGCTAGAAGCTGGCAATAAAATTGAGCATCAAAAATTTGGATTTGGGGTTATTAAAGAAATAGAAGGGTCGGCGCATAATCCTATTGCCATTATCCTTTTTGATAAAAATGGCGAGAAAAAGATCATGTTGAACTACGCCAAGCTTAGTATAATACCCTAAAAGTCTTTCGATATCGGAAAAATAAAGGTCCAATTAGCCCAAAGCCCTCTTCCAGCAAGGCTTTTTGATTATTTTTGTACCGCGTTGAATTTTAAAACGCATTGAATTAAAAATTGAAACTATGATTACCACAGGCAATACCATTGTAAGTATCTATACCGAAATGACTCCTAACCCAGAAACGATGAAGTTTGTGGCCAACAAGCTATTGTATCCTGGAAAAAGTATTGACATTGCCGACGAGAACCTGGCCTTTGCTTCACCACTTGCTAAAGAATTATTTAGTTTTCCTTTTATTAAAAGTGTTTTTATAGCCAGCAATTTTGTAACGCTTACAAAAAATACAGAACAAGATGACTGGCAGGACGTCATCCCTACTATTAAAACTTTCTTAAAAGAATATTTAGAAAATGGCGGCATCGTGGTGAATGAAGAAGAGGTAGCTAAAATGAAACAAGAAGCTAGCAACACTGTTAACGCAGATGATAATGATATAGTGAAGCGTATTAAAGAATTATTAGAAAATTATGTGAAGCCCGCAGTAGAAATGGATGGCGGTGCCATACAATTTAAAAGTTATAACGACGGTATCGTAAATTTAATGTTACAAGGTTCTTGTAGCGGATGTCCTTCAAGCATGGTTACTTTGAAAGCAGGTATTGAAGGCATGATGAAGCGCATGATACCGGAAGTAAAAGAAGTAGTAGCCGAGGCTGAGTAAAATAAAAAGCTTCCATTATATGATAAACTTTTACCACTTAATAACGCATATTAAAAAGTGATTTCAATTCTTGCATATAAGTATCTTCCATTCATACCCAATTGCGTTACCCTACGTGAATAGTTAAATTGGTTATTGGAAGAAATGCCATTATTATTCACAATACCTCTTTGAAAAGCCGTTTGTGATTCAATAAATTTATCGTAAGTAGGACTGGCTGGAACCACATCTAATCTTTTGTATAAACCCTTAGAAGCTACTAGCAAATCAGAATAGATGTCAAATAAATTATTAGCACCAGTAGAAAATCTCCAAGATTTTGATAATTTATAGCCAATACTTAAATCAGTTACAATTTTAGGGCTTAACACCTGCACATAAAACCAGTTGGTAGTTCCGCCGCCTTCAATATGTGTAACTTCACCAAAATACGTGTTTCTAAGAAATAAATTAAGCTTGTCTTTTTTATAAGAAAGAGAGAAATATCCTTTCACTTTAGGATTACCGTCAACTAATGTTGCTTTATTAATAGGACTCATATAGGTAGACTCTCTACCTAATAATTTTTCAGAAACTTTTGTTTTGCCTAAAATTTCACGCTTTGATAAAGTAGTTGCTAATTCAAATTTCAAGCTTTGTTTTTTCGGCATCTGTAAATTATAAGCAGAGATGATATCAATACCAGAAGTTCTTAGGTCAGTTGCGTTTGCCATAAAAATACCTCTTGATGCATTATTGGCTAACAATGTAGTGTATAAAAATTTGGAAACGTCGTCTCCTGTTGCACTACCCGTAAATGCATCGGTCAAAATAATACGATCTGTTATTTTTGTAGAATAAGCATCTACCGTTAAGCTAAATTTATTAATTTTTAAAGTGGTTCCAATGCTAGCACTATTAGAAATTTCAGGCCTTAAACTAGGGATACCTAAGGCTTGGGCAGCCTTACTGTCATTAGGTAAGGTTGCGTCGTCAAAGGCAACACCTCCCTGAAATACAGTAGATGTTTTTGTTAAAAATCTTTGTTGTAAAGATGGCGCCCTAAATCCTGTACTTAATGATCCTCTAAGTGCAAAATTATCAGCAAGTTTATATCTACCTGCAATCTTGCCGCTTAGGTTTCCTCCAAAATCAGAATAATTTTCGTATCGTGCTGCAAAGTCAAGTAATAATTTATTAATTGGCTCCATTTCAAAATCAACATATAATGCAGTGGATGTTCTGTTCTCGTTTTTTGAATTGTCTGGTCTGAATCCAGGGAATACTTGCGCGCCACCTGCAGGAATTCCTGTACTGTTATCAGCTAATTTTACACTAGTAGGAGTGCCTCTTAAAACATCTGTTACTCCTGCCGTTTTTCGCATATAGTTTGCCCAAGACGCTTCTTCTCCAGCTTTTTGTTGGTAATTTTCATACCTTAATTCAGCACCGTAGGCCATATTTAAATTTACTGAATTATTTAATTTTTTTGAAAAATCTATATTTGTAGTGTTTTGTTTAAATAATAAAGTACCTGCATCAAATTCTGATTGTTTGCTTTGATTATTGTAATAGGCAGATACATTTAGTGTATTCTCGATGTTAAACCCAAAACTATTTTGACCATAAGTATTACTAAGATCATAATTCCATGTTCCCATTTTTCCCTTTAATCCTGTTCCTAAAGAAATGTCATTAATATTAGAAGTGATTTCAGGTAAAAATCCATTTGGATATATAGCAGGTATATTGCTGCTTTGGTAGGGCATACGGTAAAAACCAGTTGAATTACCTACTCTATTACTTAAGATACTAAAGAAATAAAATTCTCCGCCATTTTTTAGCGCTAACCCACCATTGATTACACCTTGTAAATTTTTAGTGCGTGATTGACCAACTCTCATTTGAAAAGTATTACGATCTACGCCAAGCCTGGTCATTAAAGCCGTACTAGCAGAATCCCCTGATTTTCGATTATCAATATCTCCAGCTCTTTCACCAGAACGAATGGTAGGTTCTCTTTGTTCTAGATTTAATGTTACATTGATAAAACTTGCTTTTGTTTTTCCAATTTGCCATCCATAATTTACTGAAGCATTTGTTTTTTGTCCATCCATAACACTATTATTATAATATTTTGGATCATTTGCCGAGCCTTCTCCTAATTTAAAACTACCAGGAGCGGCATGCTTATAGGATTGATAAGTAGTAATATTTGCGCCCGAACTAAATACGGCTTTTCCGGTTCCAATATTTTTATTTAATTGAATATTAATAACACCAGCAATCGCATCAGATCCATATTGAGCTGCTGCTCCATCTCTTAGTAATTCAATTTTATCTATAGAGCCCGCAGCAATGGCATTTAAATCCGTTCCTACTGAACCCCTTCCCATAGTTCCATTTACATTCACCAAAGCGGAAGTATAACGACGCTTGCCATTAATTAATACTAAGGTTTGATCTGGACCCAAGCCTCGAACAGTAGCGGGATCCACGTGGTCAGTTCCGTCGGCTACTGTTTGCGTAGTAGAATTAAAAGAGGGGGCTACATGGTTTAATATATCTGTTAAGTTAGTTTGTGGAACTTCAGAGGTTAAGGTCTTTAAATCAAATACATCTACTGGAGATACCGATTCCAATTTAGTTCTTCCAGTACTTCTTGTACCCAACACCACCACTTCATTTAAGTCGTTGTTACTTATATTTAGTTGAATATCAATGGGATTAGAATCTTTTAAGGTATAGGATTGATTTGAAAAGCCACTAAAACTAACCACAAGTATGTTTCCAATGGTTGCTTTAATTGAAAATAGGCCATCAGTATTGGTCTGTGTTTTTACTTGACTTCCCTTGATAGATAAGGTAGCACCCGATAAGGGCTTTCCTTGTTCATCTTTTACTTTACCAGTAAAATTTGTTTCCTGACCACTAGTTATGAATGCATTAGCAATCATCACCATAATCATTAAATATTTTTTCATATTATTGGGATTTATTGTTGAAGCTAAACTATTTAAGCCATTAATTGGAATAATTCAGTAATTACAACTTACCGTAAAGTGCTCTCAATTTTTCTCGAGTCATAATGCTTTCCCAATTAGGGCCCAAGGCGTTTTCCCATAAAGGCTTCATGCCCATAGATACATTAATCATTGAATCGAACTGCTCTTCTGTTAAATTAGCACAAATACCTGTTGGTATTTCAATTTTATTTTTTTCTACCATTAGTTTGAACTCTTCTACTCCAGCAGGATAATATTCACTTAAATGATTCATCACAATACAATTACCAATACCATGCTTAGTGCCTAATAAATAACTTAGGCCATAGCTTACTGCATGTGCCACACCCACTTGACTATAAGCAATGCTCATACCGCCTGCAAAAGAGGCCATCATTAATTGATCGTCGCATTCTTCATCCCATTTATCTTTTTGGACAAATATTTTTTGACATAGGTCCAATGCTTTTTCTCCGTAGCTTTTACTAAACTCATTTAAAAAAGTACCTTCTAAACTTTCAATGCAATGAATATAACAATCCATGCCTGTATAAAAACGTTGGTTCGCTGGAGCGTTCTTAGTTAATTCAGGATCTAATACAATTTGATTAAAGGGTGTGAAGTCGGAGTTCATTCCTAGTTTACGCGTAGGGCCTGTTAATACAGTGGTACGGCTTACTTCAGCGCCTGTTCCACTTAAGGTAGGAATACCTACTTTATAGACTCCGGGTAATTTTACTAAGTCCCAACCTTGATAATCTGCAGAAGAACCCGGATTAGTCATCATTAAAGAAACTGCTTTGGCTAAATCTAAAGTAGAGCCGCCGCCAATACCTATGATGCCGCTTACTTCACCAAATTCTGCTTTTAATTCTGCTGCGAGTGCATCTACTTGTTTTGTTTTAGGTTCATGTGTAACATCAACATATACAATTTTATCTTTCCCTCTTAATGGAATTCTACCAGCTAGTGGTTTGCCCACAAAAAAATGATCTAAAAAAAATATCATTGGAAAATTACCCTTGCGATGCGGGGCAATTATTTCATCTACTTGATTAAAAGAACCACGACCAAAGACAACATAGTCAACCATTTTAAAATTACGAAACTGCATATTTATTTTTTTACTAGTATCAAAGTTACAATCTTATTAATATTTACACTGCTAATTTCTTTTGTAGTTCTTCTAAAGAAACGCCTTTGGTTTCTGGCACTTTTAATATAATCCAAACTAATTGCAAGGCCATCATGACTGTAAAAAAAGCAAAGATGGGCCAAGGATTATCTTTGAAAATACCATTTTCGCTATCTAAAAATACGGGTGTTACTAAGGTAATGAGTGCAGCAAATATCCAATGAATACTGGCACCGAAGGCTTGGCCCTTGGCTCTAATTTGAGTGGGGAAGATTTCTGATATCAATACCCAAATAACTGCGCCTTGTCCAATGGCATGGGCTGCTATAAATAATAATAAAAAACTAAGCATGAACTCTGGTGCGCTATGGTTAATAAAGCCATAGGCTACCATGGATAAACTTATAATGTATCCAAATGATCCAATAATTAATAATGTCTTACGGCCAATACGGTCAATTAACCAAAGACCTACGAATGTAAAAACTAAGTTCATAAGTCCTAATGAGATGGAACTTAATAATGAATTGTTTTTTGCAAAACCCGCTTCTTCTAAAATTCTAGGCGCATAATATAAAAGAAAATTAATACCCGAAGCCTGATTAAAAAAAGCGACAAAAAAAGCAATAGATAATATTTTACGGTGATGTTTTGTAAATAATTGATTAGCCCCCTGTGCTTTTTCTTCCTCGTTAGCTGTTTTTATTTCTTGAATAGTTTGATCAATATTTTCTACCCCCACGATGGCTAAGTTTTCTCTAGCACCTGCCTCGTCGTTTTTAACAGAGAATAGCCATCTTGGACTTTCTGGTAAACCTAAGGTCATTAATGTATAAATGATAGATGGAATTAATAAAACAGCTAGCATCCAACGCCAATCGTTGGCACCTCCAAAACCTGCTAAAAAATAATTAGATAAATAAGCCACTAAAATTCCAAAGACAATATTGAATTGATACATGCCCACTAACCTTCCTCTATTATTCTTATTTGAAATTTCAGAAATATAAGTAGGGGCTGCTACAGAAGAAACACCAATAGCAATACCTCCTATTAATCTAAAGAAAGAAAAGGTATAAGGATCTTGTGCAAGAGCAGAACCAATGGCTGATGCAATAAACATAATACCCAACCATATCAATACTTTTTTACGGCCATATTTTTCAGTGGGGGCGCCCGCAAACACAGAGCCAATAACGGTTCCCCACAACGCCATGGACATAATAAAAAACCCATGAAATAAAGGGGTTGTATGCCAAAGCTCTTGAATAGGTTTATCGGCACCAGAAATAACTACCATGTCAAAACCAAAAATAAAACCAGCCAAGGCGGCTACTACTGTTGATTGAAATAATTTTCCTTTGTTCATGGTTTTTTTTAAA
>SHWT01000091.1 GCA_009693715.1 Chitinophagaceae bacterium | reverse complement strand
GCTTACTTACACTATCCACTACGGTACCCTCAATGGTAAATGTTTGTGCCATACCGAACAAACTCATCCCTAAAAACATCGTTAACAAAAATCCTTTCATTGTGATTATTTTATTCATTTTACAAAATTACGATACAATTCGTAAATATTGGTTTTGCCAGCTTTTAAGGGCCCGGTTTTTATATAAAACAGCTCATTTTTGGATAAGCGGTAATTTCAAATTAAAATTGGGTGTTTACCCCCTCTTTTAATACTATTCTAAGCTGAATTGGCATGTAAGCAACCGCCTTTTGACGCTTATTTTGGTGGATAGTTTAACCAAAATATAGTGTTTTGGATGAACGGCGGGTATTGCTATTTTGGACCCAATCAATAACAAGTTAACCACTTCACTAAAAAACTTAAATGGTGCCAATCATAACTAGACAAAAGACACCCTGAATTGTATAAACGATGATTTAACTGTACTTATTTTATTGTAAATTTAATTTCTAAAAAAAGGTATATGCAAAACTCAAGACGAAAATTTATTCAAAACGCTTCCTTAGTATTAGCAGGCGCAAGTTTAAAACCAAGTGTGTTATGGTCAAAAAATGACACCATTGCAAAAGTTAAAAATATAATTGGTATACAATTATATTCTGTTCGTTCAGATATGGGCAAAAATCCACTAGGCACTTTAACCGAATTGGCAAAAATGGGATATGAACATGTGGAACACGCCAATTATATTAATCGAAAATTTTATGGCTGGACGGCTACTGAATTTAAAAAAGTATTGGACTCCTTAGGATTACATATGCCAAGTGGGCACACCGTTATGGATTTAAATCATTTTGATAAAGCAAAAAATGATTTTACGGATGCTTGGAAATATACGATTGATGATGCAGCTACACTTGGTCAAACTTATGTAATTAGCCCTTCCATTGATTCTAAGGTGAGAAAATCTTTTGACGCATTTATGTTTCAAGTAGAATTATTTAATAAGTGTGGCGAGTTATGTAAAAAACAAGGAATGAAATTTGGTTACCATAATCATGATTTTGAATTTAAAGAAAAAGTAAATGGAGCATTAATTTATGATTTAATTTTAAAACATACCGATCCTTCTTTAGTAATACAACAACTTGACTTTGGTAATATGTATGGTGCAGGTGCAAGAGGAGATGATTGGATAAATAAGTACCCTGGCCGTTTCCCATCTTTGCATGTTAAAGATGAAATAAAAGTTGCGAAAGGTGAGATGGGTGATGGTTATGAGAGCACTATACTCGGTGATGGCGTTGTGAATCCTAAGGCAATCGCATTGCTTGCTAAAAAAATTGGTGGTGCACATCATTATATTGTGGAGCAGGAATCTTATCAAGATAAAACGCCACTTGAATCTGCTAAAATAGATTTAGAGAGAATAAAATCTTGGGGTATTTAATGCGCTAGTATTTTAATTACTTTACTATTTAGTTAAAAGGGGCCAATTTTATTAAAAATTAGAAGACTATAAAAATATGAAAAAACTTTATCTAATTTTTATATTGGCTATGATGGGCAACGCTATGCAACCAAGCATTTCTAATGCCCAGAAATTTACCGCCCTTGAAAAAGCGAGATGGGAAAAACAGGCAAATCAAATAACTATTATTAGAGACGAATGGGGAATCCCACACATTTACGGTAAAACAGATGCCGATGCTGTATTTGGTTTAATGTATGCGCAATGCGAGGAAAATTTTGAGCAAATTGAACTGAATTATTTAGAAATGTTAGGCAGAACCGCTGAAATAAAAGGAGCTAATGCAATTTATGATGACTTAATGATGCGACTTATTCAAGACAGCAGCGATGCTATTAAAGATTTTAATAACGCTCCTGCCTGGTTTAAAGCACTTCTTATTGCACATGCCGACGGATTAAATTATTATTTATACAAACACCCTGAGGTCAAACCAAAAGTAATTAATTACTTCAAACCCTGGTATCATTTAATGTGGACAGATGGAAGTGTTTCACCAACTCGAACGGGTGGAATTAAAGTAAAGGATGTAAAACAGTTTTATGGTGTTAATAAAAATGTAGTTGGTATTTCAGCAGATATTACAACATCGCAACTCGATGAAAACGACCTCTCCCCTTATGATATGGAGGAAAAAACTTTAAAGGGATCCAATGGATTCGCTATTGCTCCCATGCATAGCAAAAATGGGACCGCCTTATTATATATCAATCCGCATGTTCCATTTTATTTCAGATCCGAAATGCACATGTCAAGTGAACAAGGATTAAACGTATACGGTGCAGTTACTTGGGGGCAAATGTTTATTTATCAGGGCTTCAATGCCCATTGTGGATGGATGCATACTACTGGTTATGCTGATGTGGCAGACGTTTTTGAAGAAAAAGTATCAAAAAAAAATGAGGCATGGTTTTATGAATTGGATAAAAAAACGATCCCGCTACAAAAAAAACAAATCCCAGTTAGTTATCTTGAAAATGGGGAAAGGCGAAGCAAAAATTTTACAACCTATGCATCTGGGCATGGACCCATTATGGGAAGTCGACAAGATAAATGGTTAAGCTTAAAGGAAAATAATCGTTCTTTAAATGCGTTGATTGAATGTTGGAGTAGAACAAAAGCAAGCAATTTAAAAGAATATCAAACTGCATTATCCTTATTATCCAACAACAGCAACAATACCGTATATGCGGATGCAGATGGAAATATTGCTTATTGGCATGGAAACTTTATCCCAAAAAGAAGTCTGCAATATAATTATAGTTTGCCCGTAGACGGTAGTATTAAAAATACCGACTGGATGGGCGTACATCCATTAAACGAAATTGTTCAGGGCATAAATCCTACAAATGGGTGGTTGCAAAATTGCAACGCAACTCCTTTTACTATGGCAGGGATAGCTAGTCCAAAAGCAAGTAACTACCCTTCATATATGGCGCCAGATGGTGAAAATGGTCGTGGTATAACTGCGGTAAAATTATTAGAGAAGATAGAAAAAATTGATATAGATGAATTAATACAGCTTGGATACAACAAACATTTATCGGCCTTTGATATTTTGCTGCCATCTTTTTTAGCGGAGATGAAAAAAGATACGCTTACCCCTTCGCTTTCCAAAGCGGTTAACTATTTAAACAACTGGGATCATAAAGCAGATATGAATTCCATTGCTACAACCATCGCTATTGAGTGGGCTACTAAATGGAATTTGGAAATACCCGCTGCAACCACCGAAGAAGAAGGGACTCAAATCATAAAAAAATATGAGCGTATGGTGAAAGAGGTAAGCACACAAAAAAAGAAGGAATTATTAATAACCACATTGGAACAACTTGAAAAAATGTATGGAACATGGGAAATGCCTTGGGGCGAAATTAATCGCTACCAACGCACCAACCCTGGAAAAATGATGGATGATCAGGCCCCAAGCTGGTCAGTGTCTCAAGCTTCTTCCAAATGGGGATCGCTCCCATCCTTTGATAGTAAGCGATATGATGGCACAATAAAAAGATACGGCTATAATGGAAATAGCTTTGTTGCTGCTGTTTCTTTTGGGAAAACGCTTGTTGCAAAAACAATCATCACGGGTGGTCAAAGTAGATTTTCAAACTCAAATCATTTTACGGACCAAGCCCAAGGATTTATTGATGGTCAATTTAAAACCATTCATTTTTATAAAGCGGATGTTTTAGCACATAAGGTAACATCATATAAACCGGGATTCATTAAATAGTGATCATACAGTTTTGTTAAAAAAGCTATTTTAACAAGGCCTGCTAAATTTTTAACATCAAATTGCTGCATTAATTTTGTTCGGTGTCCTTCAATGGTACGTTTGCTATGACCCACTTCGTTAGCAATTTCCTTACTAGATGCTTCTTGACAAATTCTGACTAATATATATTTATCATAAATAGTTAATTGCTGCATGAGTTCAATTTGCTTTATTTTTTCCATCTGGTTTATTAAAGCAAAAACTTTGTCTGCAATGGTTGCGCAAAAATATACCTTGTCCTGTTGTGCCATCAATAATGCTTTGACCCATTCTGTTTCAGAAATATGCCTGGACACAATCACCGAAAAACCATTATCAATTAAGTTATACAAATGCACTTCGTCTTCGTCATTAAATAACACCATAATGGGGACGCTTTTTTTAATAAGATGGATTGTTTTATACGTTAATGGGTTGGTAAAGTTTAACATGCCACTATCTAGCACAAGTACCTTTGGAAAATCGTAATTGGGATGATCCTCAGACATGATTTCATTTAACATCTGTAGGTTACGAACTATACAATAGCCATTAAATTGGGGGTGTTCGTTTAAGAGTGCGCCGCATCCCAATGCATATAGGGTTTGTTGGTCGCAAATGATAACTTGACTTTGCATAAAATGATTTAATTGTTGACAATAGCGTAAAGCAACTGAAACAGCATAATTCATTGATAAACAAACCTATGTTTCCGTATCAAAGGCAATAAAATGGATGATAATTGCCCCTAATCAAGTGTTTTCTATACCCGGGTTATCAATTCTAAAAAACATAGGATGTATAAGCGCTTAAATTAATACCCTTATTAATTTGTCAGTATTATATATTTTATAACTTCATTGATAATTACTAACCACCTCACTATTATAACCATCCTTGCGTAACCTATTTTATCCTTTTGTTCCAGTGGGACATTTGAAAGTTTGGGTACTTGCTCCGGCTTTAGATAACCCAGATCCTAATTTATCATACTACTATGACTTTAGTCAAAGTATTGATGAATACACGCGTGTATTTACCGAACTTGATTTACCCTGGAAATGGCAACCCGTTACTTTAGATACTTATAATACCATTGTTCAAGAAATTGCTAACGAGCGTCAAAAGGGGGTATTTTTTCCAGTGGTATTCAATTTATGTGATGGGGATGAAATTAATGGTGCCCCAGGTTTATCCGTTATTAAAGCATTAGAAGAAAAACAATTAGTGTATACTGGCGCGGACGATTATTTTTATGATATCACTACTTCTAAAATTCCAATGAAGAAGGCATTTGATCATGCAGGCGTGCCTACCCCAAAGTGGGAAGCAATAAAATTTAACGACATAGTTAAGCACAATGAACTGATCCACAATTTGGGAAGCCCCTTAATCGTAAAACCTGCGGTATCAGGCGGTAGTTTGGGATTGGGGATTAAAAATGTCGTTGACAATCCAACTGATTTGCAATTACAATTAGATAAAATGTTTGAAGGGTATCGCGGCTGGAATTTATCCACCGATGGAATAATTGCAGAATCTTTTATACAAGGTCCTGAATATACAGTAATGATTGTAGGTTCACATCATCAGCCCGAATATGCAAAAATATATCCACCTGTGGAAAGAGTATTTCATGCATCTCTTCCTGAAAAAGAAAAAATATTATCCTTTGATCGTTTGTGGGAAATTTATGAAGAGGAAACACCGATGCCGGAAGATGAAAATTTTTATCAGTACCAATCAAGTCCTGACGACATAAAATTAGCCATTCAACAAGTTTCATGGGATGCCTATGCGGCAGTGAATGGTAAGGGTTATACTAGAGTGGATGTGCGCGTGGATGCAAGCACAGGAAAACCTTATGTTTTAGAGGTAAATGCACAATGTGGTATTAGTGAGGATGAAAATTATACTTCCATTGGCGCAATTTTAAGATTCGCCAATCAAAGTTTTACGGAGCTGATTATTAATATTATTAATGACGCATTCGCAAGAAGAAAAAAATAAATTTATGCGCCCCCTCCCTATTTTAAATAATTCAGAAAGTTTCAAAAATTTAAAAATTTGTGTATTGCAACCCGACTATAGTACCTCGGGTGTGGATTACCAACATTATGACCCCAAAAGAGATTTATCGGCCATTTTACCTGAAGCAAAATTTGATCATGTTTTTTTAAATAAACTCACTACTTACCAGCAACTCAAAAATCTCAAGGTATATAATTACGATATATATATTAATTTATGTGAGGGTTACTTGGAATGGAAAGTGCCATCGATTGATGTGATTATGAGTTTGGATTTATTGGAACTTCCATACACAGGACCTACGGCAAATTTATACGACCCGTCTAAAACCATCATGAAGTATTTGGCTTTTTGTGAGGATGTAAAAACGCCCGCACATATTTTAGTTGAATCTGAAGGCGACCTACCATTACTTCCGGGTAATTTAAATTTTCCACTTTTTGTAAAACCAGCCAAAGCAGGTGATAGCCTCGGTGTGGACAACGCCTCTAAAGCAAATAATATAGCAGACTTAACAATAAAAGTTAAAAATATATTGAATGAATTCGGCTCCGCTTTGGTAGAAGAATATATTGATGGCCGTGAATTCACTGTACTCGTTTGCGGCAATCCTGATGGAAAAACTTGTACGAGCTTCACGCCAGTTGAATACATTTTTCCGGAAGGATTTGCATTTAAAACTTATGCATTAAAAACTTCTGAATTACACCCTAATGCAAATATTCCGGTGAAGGATTCTGCATTAGCAAAAAAATTACAAAGTATCAGCGAGCAAGTTTTTATGTCCTTTAATGGTGTGGGCTATGCGCGTATGGATTTTAGAATGGATGCAAAAGGGGAAATTTATTTCTTAGAAATCAATTTTACATGTTCTGTTTTTTATGCAGAAGGGCTTGAAGGTTCCGCTGACTATATATTAATGCATGATGGTACTGGCCAAAGAGGATTTTTAGAACGCATTATTATTGAGGGCTTAGCGCGTTTTCAAAAAAAGGAAAAATTATTTGTTATCAAAGGAAATGCAATTTCAGGATACGGTATGTACGCGAAATATGATCTTTCAAAAAACACAATGTTATTTAAAGGGGAGGAAAAAGCACAACGCATTGTTACCAAAAAATATGTGGATGAAAATTGGGATGAACGAGAAAAATTAAATTTTAGACGGTATGCTTATCCCATTGGAAAGGAAGTGTATATTTTATGGGACCTACAACCAGAAGCATGGTCGCCACAAAATCATCATTGCGAAGCCAATTGTTCCTATGTTGGATTAAATGTTATTACGAATAAGGAGGTTAAAAAAGGGGAAGAGCTTACTTTGGATTATGCACAATTCTTAGACCACACCATGGAACCCTTTCATTGTAATTGTGGCGCAAGTACTTGCAGAGGCTTAATTAAAGGAAATGTGCAATTTTAAAAGTAACAGTTAAGCCGTTTTCAAAGTAAAAGTTAATAAGTAAGATGCTTGTACCTTACCCTCGATATGGAGATTGAACCCCATTTTTTAACCAAGCAGCCATATTAACTTGTTTCCCAATGCCGTTTTCCTTAAATTGGAATATCAAACAATCAGATACTATATGAAAAAAGTTAGTTTCGGCTTATTTGCCTTTTGTATTTTTTGTTTAAATGCAAATGCGCAAAACCCAATAAAAAAAGATAACGGCGGTATTACGCCTGAAAAATTAGAGTCATGGGTACCTGTTCCTATTATTACAGCAGGAAATACCAACGCAGATGCTCCATCGGATGCGATTGTTTTATTTAATGGCAAAGATTTATCCGCTTTTCAAAGAAAAGATGGCAGTCCAGCCAAATGGCGATTGGATCCAGAAGGAACGATTACTGATATTAAAGGAGCCGGTGATTTAATTACCAAAGAGGCATTTGGCAACTGTCAATTACATGTAGAATTTAGAACACCAGCAGAAGTAAAAAATAGTGGTCAAGCAAGAGGAAATAGTGGTGTGTATTTTATGGGTAAGTATGAGGTGCAAGTTTTGGACTCCTATGATAATGTCACCTATTCTAATGGTCAAGCTGCTGCCGTTTATAAGCAATATGCACCATTAGTAAATGCAAGTCGTAAGCCAGGTGAGTGGCAAACCTATGATATCATTTTTACCGCACCCATCTTTAAAGACAATGGCGATGTGGAAGTACCAGGTCGTTTAACTGTTATACATAATGGGGTACTTGTTCAAAACAATGTTTCCATTTTGGGACCTACGGATTATGCAACATTACCAGTGTATAAAAAACATGCCCCTAAACTTCCGTTATTATTCCAGGACCATGGGGATGATGGTAATCCGATTAGTTATCGAAATATTTGGATAAGAGCGTTATAAGAAATTTATACATGGGTTACTATTTTAACCCATCCCTAAAGCCCTGAATTTAATCAATGTATTCAGGGCTTTTTTTATAAATGCTTTACTAAAGCGCAAAAGTTTTAGTGTTTGTGAAAAATAATGTAATTTAAGGTTAATGATCACCCTTGGTAAATATCATCCGCCTGCAATTATGGAACCATTCACTCCTTTTTGGTGGGAATGTATGGTCATGATTATTTTAATCATCACTATTGTGGTTCGCGTACCCTTTCATTTCAAAAAAGTGAATCCAAAAACCTACGCCATTTTTATTGCTTTATTTTTTTCAATCAATTTTATTGTTGAAAATTATTATGTCTATCAACAAGGTTATTGGAACTTACAGCAAAACCTGCCGGTACACTTATGTAGTATTAGTTATTTTTTATGTATCGCACTATTAATAAATTACAAGCAATGGGTAGCCGAATGCATTTACTATTGGGGATTAGCAGGCGGGATTCACGCTTTGCTAACTCCGGAATTCACCTTAGGAATGGATGGCTATAACTTTTACGCCTACTTTATTAACCATGCAGGCATGTTGTTAGTCATCGCCTATATGATTTTACATTTAAATTTTAGGCCGCGC
>SHWT01000090.1 GCA_009693715.1 Chitinophagaceae bacterium | reverse complement strand
GCTTTTGCTTTAGGCAAACCTTTTTTTGTAAGAATATTTTGTGCCTTTTCTACACGCTCAGGATATTTATCACATAAGGCTTTTATTTCAACACCATCTATATAACTTAATCTGTCAACCGCACCTGGTCCACGATTTCCCAATCCAATAACAGCCACGCGCACCGTTGGTAATTTGGGTGCTGCATAACCACACATATTAAATGCAGCAGGAGCAGGGGCTGTATTTTTTACATGACTAGCTGCAAATCCTTTTTCTGGAATCGCTGTAATGATTGCACCAGAACCTAGGGCAATATTACGAAGGAAGGAGCGTCTATTTGTACTCATTGTATTTGTATTGAAGGTGAATATTAAAGATAAGGAAAACAAGTTGTGTTTAAAATATTGTTAAGAATGCTTATTGTTTAAATTTATTTTTCAGTAAATTTTTCTTCAATTATTTTTCTTTTGGTCCAACATTCATCCAATGGACCACCCGTTGATTTTTGTCCTTGGTGTCTCCAGTCCCCATCAATTAGTGTATATCCAAAGGAAAGCGACTTCCCAATACTTTGTGTGGTTTTTGTAAAGTACTCAATGCTTTCAGTATACTTTCCGTTTTGTGTTGTTTGTGTTCCTCCACCGGCATCAAAGAATTTTTTAGTCACTACATTATAACTTACCCATTGAAAGTACTTGCCTGAAATAATTTTCATGGTGCGTCTTGGGAAAAAAGGATTTGCTCTTTTACTAACAATATCATTTGTATAATTTCCGCTTATAATCCAAGAGCCAAATAAATCGCCTGCCTTTCCCCCATCCAACCTCGTTAAGCCGGATAATATATTGCCTATGGAAAGTTGACCATTTTTTTTAAGTGCTATTGGATTACTTGCAGATAGGTTGACCATGGAGCTGTCCTGAGAATGCCATTCATAGGATAATTCAATATTTTTATTATCTATACGATACTTGCCCCCCCAAGTATAATTAAATTTTTTCTCTACTAAGTTATAACTTGCTACACTGAAAATATAATCAGTGATTATAACCAATGTTTTAGTATTATTTTCCTCTTTCCCCCATGCCCCCAAAATATTTATATTTGTTTGACTATTAACACTAGAGGTAAGCATTAATATACAGTAGCTAGTGAATAATAGAATTTTTTTCATACTGCTCTTTTTTGTAAAATAAATATAAATAAAATATTGCGGGTAATGCATTTTAAATTGCGATTTAAATTCAAATTATCTCATTCAATAGCGTAGTCTATAAATTTTGTATATTGAGCATCTCAAGAACTAAATAATTCTATGAAACGCAGAAACTTTATTGGATTAAGCAGCACATTGGGCGTCATGGCCGGTATTTTGCCAACGCTTGCAATTGGGGAAACGAAACAGGTGGAACAAAAGGGAAAGCGCTATCAAAATGGCGCAAGTCCGTGGCCTATTTGTTTGGATACTGCCACCATTCGGCCGGCCTCCCTTAAAGATAAAGTAAGAATTGCTGCAGAAGCTGGTTTTGATGGCATTGAGCCCTGGGATAGTGAATTAGAAGAATTCGAAAAAAATGGGGGAAACCTAAAAGAATTGGGTGCAGAAATTAAAAAGCTGGGTCTTAAAGTGCCAAGCGTGATTGGCCTTTGGAATGCAATACCAGGAACGATGCCCGAGTTTGAAGCGTCGTTGAAAGAAACACGCCGACGTATGCGTATGGCCCATGATATAGGCGCCGAACATATTCAAACCATACCGAATACCCTACCTGAAAATTTTAATCAAAAATGGGTGGCAGATAGATATCGCGACATTATAGAAATTGGCATGAAAGAATTTAATATTAAACCAGCATTGGTTTTTGTAAAATATTTTACCATCAAAACTTTAGGTCAAGCGGTTGGTATAGCGATGGATGCAAATCATCCAAACGCGCTAGTTATTCCAGACGTATATCATATGTATATTAGTGGCGGTGGTTTTGAAGGATTAAAAATGTTAAAGGGAGATGCTATTGCCATTTTTCAATTCAATGATGCACCCAACACGCCTGCGTTTAAGGACTTAAAAGACGAGCATCGTGTTTATCCAGGGGACGGCATATTACCACTTGCTTCTATTTTTAAAGATTTAAAAGCAACCGGATACAAAGGATTTATTTCACTTGAAATGTATAATCCAAATTATTATAAAGAGGATTTATTAGAAGTGGCTAAAACCGGATTAAGAAAAACCTTAGAAGTACTTAAAAAAGCGGGCGTATAAAATTTGAAATATTTTTTTAAGATTTATTTTATACTAAGATGTCATTGATCACTTTTCCAGACACATCTGTCAGACGGAACCGCCTTCCTTGGTATTTATAAATTAATTGTTCGTGGTTGATGCCCATGATATGTAATAGCGTTGCATGAAAATCAAGTACGTGCACAGGGTTCTTAACGATGTTGTAACTAAAATCATCTGTTTGTCCATAAGTCATGCCAGGCTTGACGCCTGCCCCTGCCATCCACATGGTAAAACAACGTGGATGATGGTCCCTGCCATAATTATCTTTTTCTAATTTACCTTGGGAATAAGCAGTACGACCAAATTCACCACCCCATATCACCAAAGTATCATCGAGCATTCCTCTTCTTTTTAAATCCATAATTAATGCCGCTGATGCTTGATCGGTTTGTTTGCATTGTTGTTTCATTCCCTGTGGTAAGGATCCATGATGATCCCATCCTTGATGATACAGTTGTACAAAGCGAACATCTTTTTCTAATAATTTTCGCGCTAATAAACAATTCGCTGCGAACGTTCCCTTTTCTCTACTATCTGGTCCGTATAAATCAAAAACCTCATCTGACTCATTCGATGTATCCATCACATTGGGTACTGAGGTTTGCATTCTAAAAGCTAATTCGTATTGTGACATACGCGCATCTACTTCAGCATCACCCCATACTTCATTTTGTAAATTATTTAGTTGTCCTAAATAATCCAACATTTCTTTTCGGTCGGTTCCATCATAGCCCTCAGGATTATTTAAAAATAAAACAGGATCATTGCCTGATCTAAATTGTACTCCTTGATGTTGTGATGGTAAAAATCCATTCCCCCATAATCTTGCATACAAGGGTTGGTCGCGAGATGCATTTTTTGAAACCAATACAATAAATGCAGGTAAGTTTTTATTTTCAGAACCCAATCCATAACTCAACCAGGAACCAATGGAAGGACGACCAGGAAGTTGATGTCCTGTTTGAAAAAAAGTTAACGCAGGATCATGATTAATTTGTTCTGTAAACATAGACTTGATAATACACAATTCATCTACCACCTGCGCGGTGTAAGGCAATAAATCGCTTACCCAGGTATTGCTTTTTCCATGCTGTTTAAAGTTTGCGAAAGACGAGGCAATGGGAAGTAAAGCTTGACTCGCACTCATTCCTGTTAAACGTTGCCCATTACGAATCGAATCAGGTAAGCCCTGTCCTTGCATTTTTATTAATCCAGGTTTGTAATCAAATGTTTCAAATTGTGAGGGGCCACCACTCATAAATAAATAGACCACGCGTTTTGCTTTTGGCGCGATGGTCGGTAACGCATCTAATATTTGTTGTTCAAATGTTTTTGTTGAAATACTACTACTTAATAAAGTACCTAAAGCCATCGCGCCCATACCGCCTGCCGTACTTTTCAAAAAATTTCGACGTTCAATTTTTTTATTGAGTGCATCAAATTCTTGATTATATATGTTAAAATCATTTTTCCTTCCCATAAACTTATCTTTTAGTAATGGTTGCATCAGAATTTAATATGGTGCTTGCGACTACGCTATTCGCAGCTACCCAATAGGGATCCAATGTTTTATTAATTTTATATAAACCTGCATTTATCCATCCTTTTATTTTATTAGGGTTGGCTTTAAACTTATTATATTCTGTTTGTTGCATTGCACTTAATAATGCGATTTGTTTTGAAGTAGGTGTAATACCCGTTAGTTGTCGATAAGCCAACCCAATAGCTGCTGTGGTATTTTGTTGTTTGGTGATGCTTTCCCCAATCACTTTCGCCGCTTCAATAAAAGTAGGGTCATTTAAGGTGACCAATGCTTGTAAAGGTGTATTGGTGGATTGCCTGCGCACCACACAGGAAGCCCTGGAGGGCCCATCAAAATTTGCAAGGGTTGGATTAGGAACCGTTCTTTTTAAAACAATATAAAGGCTTCTTCTATACACCTGATCAGTACTGTCTTGATTATATTTGGTTCCATTGATTTCCCATAGTCCTTCTGGTTGATATGGATATACACTTTTACCCCCCAACTTTTTATTTAACAAACCACTCGCCACTAATGCATTGTCTCTAATCATTTCAGCGGATAAGCGAATAGAGGGGCCCCTTGCTAATAATTTATTTTCTGGATCTTTTTCATTGAGCAAAGCACTCGTTTTTGAGTCCTGCTGATAAGTCGCAGACATCACAATGAGCTTATTTATTTTTTTAATATCCCAGTTGTTATCTCGCAATTCAATCCCCAACCAATCCAATAAATTTAAATGACTGGGCATTTCACCTTGGTTACCAAAATCCTCTGCTGTTTTCACCAAGCCCTTTCCAAAAAAGTTTTGCCATAAATGATTTATAGCAACCCTTGCTGTAAGTGGATTACGTGCATCCGTTAACCACTGTGCTAAGCCATATCTGTTTTTTGGAAGTTGATTAGAGAAGGGTAATATTTTTTCAGGGGTATTTGGAAATACTTGTTTAGTTGGCGCATCATATTGCCCCCTATTTAATAAAAATGTTTTTTTAGGCTGTGGCATTTCTTGCATCACCATTAATTCTTTGATATGCTCGGTTGAATCTGATAATAATTTTCTTTGTACTTGCAGTGCAATGTTTGCGTTTTTAATATCGATATCCACTACCGAGTTATAATAATCTTTTAAAAGGGAAATATCCTCAGCGCTTAATTCGGACCTGGTTTTTTTTGTAATTAAATCCCAGTTTGCTTTTTTTGCCAATACTTTTATTTCAAAAGGAGTTAACGCTCGGTTATATACACTAATGTCATCTATTTTTCCGCCCTTCATTCCAAAACCACGGCCCCAACCGCCTATTTGTAATCCCGGCTCGTCCTTTGAAAAAAATACAATGTCTTTATATAATTGATCAATTTGTATTTCCATTTTCAAAGGAGATCCGGCTATAAATAAATTCAAACCTTTTGCAGTCGCCGAACCATCATAGGTCATAGTGAGTTGTATCCATTGGTTACGCGGCACATCGGTTAGTGAAACTTTTGTAATGGCATTGGAAGGCGCCGTATGTGCCATCGTCATTTCAAGTCGATTATTTTTTAAGTAAACATTGTATCCTTTGAAATTATATAACCTTTCCGTATTGCTTTTATGAAATATAACACCCTCCTTCATTTCCTTGGAAATGTTTATCCAAAGCCCAATAGTAAAAGGATCCGATTTTCTAAAAACACCGATTTCTTTTAAATCCAAATAGGTGTCGCCATTTAAATATAAACTTTGTCCACTCCCATTTTTTTCAAAAATTAGGGGTTCGCTTTTGCTATCTCCGTCGCGACGTAATGCGGCAGTTTTACTATTGTTGACACTATTTTTTAATGAATCTTCAAAACTATAAAAGCCTTGTAAATTTTCAGACGGGACACCCTTGCTTGCAATTGTTTTATATTTTTCCTGTTGCATCCATTCATTAAATGCACCAGATGTATTTTCGGAGCTCAATTTTAATTGCGCTTCTTTTTCCTTAACCAGTGAATTAATATATTGAATTGTTTTTTCTTGTGCAGCCGTAGGAAGCATTAATGTGGGTGTTGGCATATCATCATTCCAAGAGATCTGTCCCGCCTCGCGTACATTATTAAAAAAACTATACAGCTGATAATAATTTTCTTGTGAAACCGGATCATACTTATGATCATGACATCTTGCACAACCTACTGATATGGATAAAAAGGCTTCTCCAAAAGTATTGGTACGATCCATCACGTATTCTGTTTGGAATTCTTCTTCAATAATTCCCCCCTCCATATTTTGTGGATGATTGCGATTAAACGCGGTTGCAATAATCATCTCCTTGGTAGGTGAAGGCATTAAATCACCCGCTAGTTGATAGTGGATGAAATTTTTATAGGACATGTTATTATTAAATGCACCAATAACCCAATCTCGATATACCGACATATCCCTGGTTCTATCCACGGTGTATCCATAGGAATCGGCAAACCGTGCTAGGTCCAACCATTGGGTCGCCATTTTTTCACCATAATGCGGGGAGCTTAATAAACGGTCTACTTGTTTTTCGTAAGCATTTGCGCTTTGGTCGTTTAAATATTGATCTATTTCATCAATGGTCGGCGGAAGACCTGTTAAATCCAAGGAAAGCCTTCTTAATAAAATTTCTTTAGCTGCTTTAGGGCTAGGCTGTAAACCTTCTTGTTGTAATCGACTAAAAACAAAATTATCGATGGGGTTATTCACCTGTAAATTAAAGATGTCAGGAATCGCCTTTTTTTGTGGTGCAACAAATGCCCAGTGTGGCTTATATGTGGCACCCGTTTCAATCCACTTTATAACTATTGCTTTTTCCTTTGCATCTAGGGCTAGATGAGATTTTGGATGCGGCATCATATAATCGGGGTCGGAAGATAAAATGCGGTGGTAAAGCTCACTCTTATTTAAATTACCTGGCACAATAGCAAATTTCCCAGGGCTCTCTGGCAAAGGTCCATAGGCCGACGCCTCCATATCTAATCTAAGTCCTGCTTTTTGTTTTGCCTTATCCGGCCCATGACATTTAAAACATTTGTCAGATAGAATTGGTTTCACATGTTCATTATAATCAATAACCGAGGGTAATTTAAGATACGCCGCATTTACATCCTCTGGTAATTTGGATATGGTTTTAAATGCAAAAAAAACAATAATAAAACCTATGAATAAATAATATTTCTTCATTTTTTCTGAAATTTAAAATCACCTATTTCGATTTTAACACGGGAATTTATTTTTTTAAACGCTTCAATCCCCCTTAAAGTTACTTTAGTTTTCCATAAATAAAGCACAGATAAGTTTTTTAAATACGCCAATTGAATAATTCCCTCATCTGAAATATTTGTACCATAAAGGTTAAGCTGCTCCAATTGTGGCAATTGCTTTAGATAAGCCATACCATCATCTGTGATCAAAGTGTTTTCTACATTCAACTTTTTAATGTTTTTTAAATCCGCTACTACTTTTAAATCATCATCATTAATAGGCAAGTTGGTTAATTTTAACACTGCCAATTGTTCATTAATACTTTTCAAAGCTTGTAAGCTGGAATTATTAAAAGGAACTACATTGACAAAATTGGCCATAACAAAATTGGAGCCTTCTGCGATATTGGTTAAAATAATATTTTTTTGTTTGAAATCTTCAATGATCGAGGGGCTTATGAGTGTAGGGTTTGGTAGGTTTGTAATTTTTACGGAACTTTTTATACTATTATTATTTTCAATCTCCTTCTTTTTTGTTTCTGTTATTTCACTATTTACTTTTTCTGGATTAGCTAAAATATTTTTATTCACAATGGTATTTTGGGATGCAACATTTTTAACCAATTCTTTATTAGAAATAGTGTCAATAATATCCTCGAAAGAGGCGCCTGATTTTATCCAGTTTTCAATAATTAAAATTTCATTTTGACTTAGCTGATGTTTTCCTTTCGGCGGCATGTGTTTTTCATCATCAATTGGCAATACTAAGCTTGTATATAGTGGACTTTTGAAAGTATTACCCGCGACAAATATCTTTCCGTTTTTTCCACCCTTTTTGATGAACATTTCTCCATCCAATCTTAATCCATTTTTCTGTTTTAGTGCAGCGTGACAATTATAACATCTCAATTTTAAGATTGGCGCAACTTGTTCTTTATAAACATTATGCGTTTCAATGGTTAAGGAATCAGCTCCATTTGAAATTGCCTGTGTAATTATTTTTGATTCCTTTTTTAAAGTGTCCCCCTGGCTCGTGTTGGAATTTTCATTGGAGTTAAATAAATAATTTTCTCCGTGCGTCAATGTACCACCATAGTGACCCGTAATAAAAACAAGTAGGGTTAATATTACAGCTAATAATTTTCGGTATTGCTTTAAGAAATAAACTAGTAATCCTATAACTGCTGTGCTAATCCCGGTCCACTGATGTTTTTGAACTAATAATGCATCGTATTCGCCGGAGTTGGATAATATCCATCCTGCAATACAGGCCAACGCGGCGCTAATACTCCCGACCAAAAAAGTCAATGAAATAGGCGCGTGTAAATCAACCTTACTATAATGTTCGTAAACCATCATCAAAACACCCAATAGTAAAATGCCAATAGGCAAATGCACAATGACTGGATGTAGGTGACCTATGAATTCAAGCATATGATTTAGATAGAAATAAATAGCAATCTAGCGTATAGCAATTTAACTATTAAATGGTAGGCGTCAAAATTTAATAGGGGATTGCTATTTGTTTTGCTTTTGCCAAGGCACTTTGCCACCTTCCTGAATTTGTCTAAGTAATAAAGCGTTCAATTTTTCTGCAATTTTAGGCTCTTGCTTTATTAAATTATTTTTTTCCTCAGGATCTAACTTAAGATGATATAACTCCAATGGCTGATAGGGATTATTTTGTAACAATTTCCAATCACCTTGTCGAATTGCGTGATATGCCTTACCACCATATTCCATGCCCCCTTCCCTTCGGGTAAAATAAAGCACTCTATTTTCATCAACACTGGTAGTTGTATTTTTTTCACTTATTAATGT
>SHWT01000089.1 GCA_009693715.1 Chitinophagaceae bacterium | reverse complement strand
GTAGAGCGTACGGGATTCGAACCCGTATTACCTCCGTGAAAGGGAGGTGACCTAACCCTTAGTCGAACGCTCCATGTTCTCTATGTTATTAGGGTCGCAAAAATAGGTCTCAAACGCTTTACTGCCAAAAGATTTTTGCTTTTTTTAATGAATATCAATACAGTAGTGGATTTGAATTAGTGCCAATGCGGATTTGGATAATCTGCCGCAATCCGCTAATACGACTAGTTGTTTGTTTAAAATCCCTGATTTTGTTGATTTATTCTTAGTTATTTAGCCCTTATTTTTTAAAAAATATGGTACCTTTGCATCTCCTATTCAATTAAAATCGAAAAAAATGAGTTCAGTTAAAGTAGCAATCAATGGATTTGGCCGTATTGGTCGACTGGTTTTTCGCCAAATTTATAATATGGAAGGTATCGAGGTAGTCGCGATCAATGACCTTACTTCTCCAGCGGTTTTGGCACATTTATTAAAGTATGATAGTGCACAAGGTCGTTTTGATGCGGAGGTGAAATCAACTGAAGATGCAATAATGGTGAATGGTCATGCAGTTAAAATATATGCACAACGTGATCCAGCTCAAATTCCTTGGGGCGCACATAATGTTGATGTGGTGATTGAATCAACAGGTTTCTTTACAGATAAAGAAAAAGCAGAATTACATATTAAAGCAGGTGCAAAGAGAGTTGTGATTTCTGCCCCAGCAACTGGTGATATGAAAACAGTGGTATTTAATACCAACCATGAAATTTTAGATGGTACGGAAACAGTGATTTCTGGTGCATCTTGTACTACGAACTGTTTAGCACCAATGGCGAAAGTATTAGAAGATAAATTTGGTATTGTTACAGGTTTAATGTTAACGGTACATGCTTATACAAATGATCAAAACACATTAGACGGTCCGCACCCTAAAGGTGATTTACGTCGTGCACGTGCTGCTGCTGGAAACATTGTTCCGAATAGTACAGGTGCTGCAAAAGCGATTGGCTTGGTATTACCTTCTTTAAAAGGAAAGCTTGATGGATCTGCACAACGTGTTCCAACAATCACAGGTTCTTTAACTGAATTAACGACCATCTTAACTAAGAAAGTTACTGTTGCCGAAGTGAATGCAGCGATGAAAGCAGCGGCGAACGAATCATTTGGTTATACCGAAGATGAAATTGTAAGTTCTGATATCATTGGAATTACTTATGGTTCATTATTTGATGCAACGCAAACTAAAGTAATGACACAGGGCGATGTACAAATGGTTAAAACAGTAAGCTGGTATGATAATGAGATGAGCTATGTGAGTCAGCTAGTGCGTACGGTGAAGTATTTCGCAAGTAAAATAAAGTAAGATTTTTTTATACAATGCCTTCCTTCGGGAGGGCATTTTTAATTATATTGTAAAAGAAACAAATAAAAATATGAGTTCATTTAAAGATTTTTCATTCGTTGGTAAAAAAGCCTTGATTCGTGTTGATTTTAATGTGCCTTTAAATGATGCATTTGAAATTACCGACGACAATCGAATGCGTGCAACTATTCCTACGATTACAAAAATTTTGAAAGATGGCGGCAGCGTCATATTAATGAGCCACTTAGGTCGTCCGAAGGATGGTCCCACCGAAAAGTATTCTTTAAAACATATTGTTGCACACTTGTTTAAATTATTAGGGGTGGAGGTGCAATTTGCCAATGATTGCATTGGAGCAGAAGCTATTGATAAAGCAGCGGCTTTGCAAGCGGGGCAGGTTTTATTATTAGAGAACCTTCGTTTTTACAAAGAAGAAGAAAAAGGTGATATCGCTTTTGCAGAAAAATTATCCAAGTTGGGTGATGTTTATGTGAATGATGCATTTGGAACTGCGCACCGTGCACACGCTTCAACAGCAATCATTGCACAATTTTTTGCGCCAGCAAATCGAACTTTTGGGTTAGTGATGGAAGGTGAAGTATTGAGTGCTGAAAAAGTGATGCATGCTGCACAAAAACCTTTTGTTGCCATTATTGGTGGCGCAAAAGTGTCTGATAAAATTTTAATTATTGAAAACTTATTAGCGCGTGCTACTGATATTATTATTGGTGGCGGTATGGCGTATACCTTTTTTAAAGCACAGGGTGGAAAAATAGGAAAATCAATTCATGAAGATGATCGTATGCCATTGGCGCTTGAAATTTTAGCAAAAGCAAAAGTGAAAGGTGTGAATATTCATTTGCCAGTGGACAATGTGGTAGCAGATGATTTTAGTAATACAGCCAATACGCAAACATGCGCAAGTGGTGAAATTCCAGATGGTTGGGAAGGTTTGGATGTAGGAGAAAAATCGAGAGAACAATTTGCCAAAGTAATTTTAGCAAGTAAAACCATTTTATGGAATGGTCCGATGGGTGTTTTTGAAATGGAAAACTTTCAGGCAGGAACCAAGGCAATTGCGCTTGCAGTAGCCGAAGCTACCCAAAACGGCGCCTTTAGTTTGGTGGGTGGTGGCGACAGTGTGTCAGCCGTGAACCAGTTTGGCTTTAATGATAAGGTAAGTTATGTGAGTACCGGTGGTGGTGCAATGTTGGAATACTTTGAAGGCAAAACACTTCCAGGAATTGCCGCAATTAAAGGTTAAACGGGCCTAGGGATTCAAGAATGGTGTTTATTCAGTTCCTTTTTTACTTAAAAATAGGTTAATTTATACCCCTCAGCCTAGCTGGGGGGATTTTTTTGTCATGTAATTCCGTCATACGAAAAGTTTGGCATCTGCTTTGCACTATCTTTATAAACAAATACAAAACTATGTTACGCAAAAATTTAGGTTTATTCATTTTTTTAGGTGTACTCGTTATATTAATTGGGTACGGTTGTAATGGTTACAACGGTTTGGTAAACCAAGACGAAAATGTTAATCAAGCATGGAACAATGTGCAAAGTGATTACCAACGTAGAGCGGATTTAATTCCAAATTTAGTTGCCGCTGTAAAAGGGGAAGCTAGTTTCGAACAAACTACTTTACAAAATGTAATTGCAGCTCGTGCAAGCGCTACTCAAATGAAAGTGGATGCGAAGGATTTAACGCCTGAAAAATTACAACAATTCCAAGCAAACCAAGGTCAGTTATCACAAGCATTAGGCCGTTTAATGGTGGTGTCTGAAAACTATCCGAACTTAAGAGCGAATGATGCTTTCCGTGGCTTACAAGCGCAATTGGAAGGCACTGAAAATAGAATTAAAGTTTCAAGAAACGATTTTAATGCTGCAGTTGCAGACTATAATAAAAGAGCAAGATCATTCCCAGTTAATTTGTTAGCGGGTATGTTTGGATTTAAAACTAAAGATGGATTTAAAGCAGATGAAGGCGCATCAAAAGTACCTGAAGTTAAATTTTAACACATCGCTTTAATCAACAACACTTATGTGGAATCCGTTTTCTTTTTTTAAATCTAGTACAGATAAATTATTGAGTGCCTCGGACAAGCAACAGCTTGTCCAGGCGATTCAAGCTGCCGAAAAAACAACCAGCGGTGAAATCCGTGTGTTTGTTGAAAGCAAAACAAAAAATGGAGACGCATTAGCCACTGCGCGTGAAATCTTTTTTAAACAAAAGATGAATACTACAAAGGAACGCAATGGGGTCTTGGTGTATGTTGCTGTGGGTGAAAAAAAATTAGCCATCTATGCCGATCAAGGCATTTATGATAAAGTGGGTGTTGAATTTTGGTACAGTCAGGTACAAGAAATGACGGCGCATTTTAAAAATGCGAATTATGTACAAGGTATGGTGCAAGTAATTGCTGCCTTAGGTGAGGCACTTACTGAAAATTTTCCTTTTGATCGTGTTTCAGATAGTAATGAATTATCGGACGAAATTATGACGGGTAAATAATCCATTAATGCAAGTAAGCACTATGAAATTGACTAAGTTATTTATTGTTTTTTTTGTTGCATTATTTTCCTTGAATAATATTGCCGCGCAAAATATAATTCCAAAAGCAAATCCGCCGGTATTAGTTACTGATATGGCAGGTGTTTTAAGCCCGGAGGAAAAGCAAGCGCTTGAGAATAAGTTAGTCGCTATTGATGATGCTAGTTCCAACCAAATTGCAGTGGTTATACTTCCTACATTGGATGGTAATCCCATTGAAGAATATGCAATCAAACTTTTTAGAGAATGGGGTATTGGGAATAAAAAATCAAGAAATGGTGTTTTGTTATTGATGGCCATTCAAGATAAAAAAATCCGAATTGAAGTTGGTTATGGTTTAGAAGGGGCTATTCCTGATATTACAGCGAATAGTATTATTGATAATGATATAAAGCCTGCATTTAGGCAACAAGCCTATTATCAGGGTATTGATAAAGCAACAGATAATATTGCAAAAGCAGCCATTGGAGAATACAAGGTTGAAAGAACAAAAAGAGCTTCAGGTAAAAAAAGTAATGGCGCATTATTCGTCATTATCATCTTTGTGATTCTTTTAGTACTTAAAGGTGGTGGAGGTGGCGGTGGTTCTAATATTGGCCGCAATGGTTTTAGTGATGTGGCTACTGGTATGTTATTAGGATCGCTCCTAGGTGGCGGTCGTGGCGGCGGTGGCTGGGGTGGCGGTGATAGTGGTGGTGGCTTCGGCGGCTTTGGCGGCGGAAGTTCCGGTGGTGGTGGCGCTAGTGGTGGTTGGTAGTTTGAATAATGCAATTTCGTAAGGAACAGGTTAAAACTTGTTACTTACAAAAAATATAAAACAAAAAAGGAGCCGCTTCGTAAAAGTGACTCCTTTTTTATTATACGGTATTCCTCCTATTTTATGAGCATCGGCAAAACAGCAGTGACTACTTGCACTAATTCATTTTCTCCCTTTTGTTTTTTCACTTTTAAAATTTCACCTAATACTTTTAAATTAAAATAGGGGTCCGTTTGGGTTCGGTATTGTGCAGGAATTGATTCTCTAAAGGCAACAATAATATCAATACCTCTTTTAAATTTTTCTGCATTTTTTGTTTTCATCAATAATGCAGCAAAGGGTTGGGTCATTTGAAATTTTTCTTCAGACTGATTGTTTAAGCTTTCGTATTTATTAGCAATAAAATCAAATTCGGATTCGTCGCCATATTTTGTAAGTAATTTAGTAACTACTGTATTCAATCTTTTTTTAATGGGGGCTTTTGATGCTGCTTGGGCTATTTGATAGGCGGCTACAGAATCAATAGCGTCTAGGGCTTCTAAGGCTGCACCAGCAATGGTATAAGAGGAATCCTTACTCCAGTTGATGAAGTCATTTTTATATTTTTCTTTATTTAGCGCACCTATTGCATTAATGGCTTCTTCTCTTACCAAATAGGAGGGGTCGGTTTTTGCAATGGTGTAAATATTTTTTTCAACAGTCTCATTAATGCTCATCGGATTTAAGCTATTGATGGCTTTTGCTCTTATCACATAAAAGGGATCTTTCATGGCATCTTGAATCAGTTGCTTCGCTTCGGCACTTTTCAAATTTTGGCTTGCTTCATTTAATGCCTCATTGCGATCTAAAAAATTACGCGCATGATAATATTGGTAAATAAATTGCTTTAATGGCTTGCTGTCATTTTTCTCCCATAATAATATTTTATCATTGTCCACATTCACATTATCAGGTTCGGTTGCCGCAGGAAAATAAAAACTATCCACTTTGTTTTTTGCCCATACCTCGTAATGATTTCTTTGCCCATTTACATAAATGTCTATTCCTATTGGGAGTGTAAATAATTTATCTTGTACTTGTGTTTGTGCGAGCTTAACCAATACCTGCTTTTTGTTGGCATCATATTGCTGGGTAATACTGACATAAGGATGGCCATTACCAAAATACCATTGGTTAAAAAACCAGTTCAAGTCCTTGCCAGTCAGGGATTCAAATGCCAATTTTAATTTTACCGCCGAGCCATTGGAAAATTGATGATCGGTTAAATATTTATTGAGTGACTTGTAAAATGCTTCATCACCCACATATTGCCTAAGCATATGCAAGATGCGACCTCCTTTTTGATAACTCACTAAATCAAACATATCCTCTCGCTCATTATAATAAAAGCGAACTAAGTTTTTTTCAGCATCCATTGGACTACTTAAATATCCGCTCATCCCTTTGTAGTTCTCATAATCGCCTGCATCTTTTCCTCTGCTGTTTTCCAACCAAATGGTTTGGCTATAATCAGCAAAGCTTTCATTTACGGTTAAATTACTCCAGCTTTCAGCAGTCACTAAATCCCCAAACCATTGGTGAAATAGTTCATGTGCAATAGTGCCCTCCCAAATATTTTCATCCACTAATTCTCTTGCATCCTGTTGCACTGCATCGCTATGTAAGGTGGCCGTGGTATTTTCCATGGCACCACTCACGTAATCCCTACCACTTATTTGTGCATATTTTGACCAGGGAAAAGGAACCGCTAATAATTTTTCGAACAACGCGATCATTTGTGGCGTTTTGCCATAAATTTTTACTGCTTCCTTTTCAAATTCCTTTTCGATATAGTAACTTAATTCTAGTTTCTTTTTACTACTTGACGTAACCGCATCTTGTTTAAC
This sequence comes from Chitinophagaceae bacterium, assembly GCA_009693715.1. Lineage (GTDB taxonomy): Bacteria > Bacteroidota > Bacteroidia > Chitinophagales > Chitinophagaceae > Sediminibacterium. The sequence goes on along the minus strand of SHWT01000089.1, from coordinate 2,297 downwards.
CACTGCATAATCTCCAATACCAATAAAAAATAAATAAGGGGAATGGGGGAGATCCATTTTCCAAACATCTAACCTAGTGCCATTTTTATTAGCAACTTGTTTTACTAATAAGCCATTCGAAAGAGAAACATATTTACTAGGCACATTTAAATAAAATTCCTGGGTACATTTTTGATTGGGCTTATCAATAATAGGGATCCAAACAGATGTGCCTTCCGTTTCCCCTTGGGTCCAAATTTGGGTGGGTTTGTTTTTTTCTTTACCTAATGGATTTATAAAATATAATCCTTTGGCATCGGTGATGGCTTCACTGCCTTTTGCCTTGTATTCATTGGGTTTGGCAGTGTATTTAATATAGATGGTGAAAACCTCATTTGCGGTATAGGTTTTATCTAAATCAATACTAATTATTTTCCCATCGTAATTGTATTTTAATGCTTTTTTCGTTTCATTTTTTACAATACTTACCTGATGAATTTCCATCCCCTTTGCATCCAATATTAATTGCGCAGTTGCATAAAAATGCGGATGCAATTGCAACCATACTTCCCCATTTAATTGTGATTGGGCATAATCAAAGTTGGCCACTAACTTGGTATGTACTAAATCATTTTCTTTGGTAGCAAAACTGCGATAATTCTTTTTCCAACTGGTGTCTTCAATGATTTTTTCATTCATTTCTTCCTGCGCTTTTGCAGTAAATGTCATTTGAATAATGAAATACAAAACCCAACTTAATTTTAATAGAGATTTTTTCATGTGTTTTTTTCTTGATCAAACAATGTGTAAATATGGACGCTAACTTATTAAAGTTTTGGTGATTCATTTGTTAAAAATGGGGCTAACTAAAAAATAAGTAGTTTAGTGGTCAAATAATGTTAGGAATGAAACGGTATTTTATTGATGTTGCCTATGATGGGGCTGATTTTGGTGGATTTCAGATTCAAATAAATCAACAAACCATTCAAGGGGCGGTTGAACAGGCCTTGGCAACCATATATAGAGTGCCGATTACTTTATCTGGCGCTTCTCGAACGGATGCTGGGGTACATGCATTGCAAAACTTTTTCCATTTTGATACTGCGTTGGAAATATTAGATAAACATATTTATAACCTGAATGCGATCCTGCCGCATTCTATTGTAATTAAAGGGATGTACAGTGTGCCACCGGAAGCCCATGCCCGCTTTGATGCGGTTAAACGATCTTATATATATAAGCTACATACGTTTAAAGATCCTTTTTTAGCAGGCAGATCCTGGTTTTATCCTTTCCCTGTCAATCACCAATTATTAAACGAAGCAGCGAATGCGTTGCTTGACTATACCGATTTTGAAAGCTTTTCTAAAAAAAACACCACCGTAAACACCTTTGAATGCCATATTACAAAGTCGTTTTGGAGTGTTCAAGCACAAGGTTTTTCATTTCACATTGATTCCAACCGGTTTTTAAGAGGGATGATTCGTGGCTTGGTGGGTACCATGCTGCAGGTAGGGCGAGGTGCAATATCAATGGAACAATGGCATGAGATTATTGCCTCAAAAAATGATCAGCGGGTCGATTTTTCTACCCCAGCCCATGGATTGTATTTATCTGCCATAGTATACCCCAATTATTTAAAAAAAATAGGGGATTAGTCAAACCCTCGCTAGTATTGGTTTTTGATCCATAATCGTCACATTTTGAGGGCATTAATCGAAATAAAATTAAAAATAGTATACAATATATTTGGTCAGTAGCACTCGCTCCCTATCTTTGCCGCCCGCTAGCGATAAATCATTGCTGCGGAATGTTCTCTGAAGCGGAAAATATGCACTGAATAAAGTTGAAATAACTTTAAAATAAACCCTCCAATACTTGGTGGATATAAATATCAGCTGTATCTTCGCCGTCCCTCTTCAAAAAAAGAGGTCAGTTCTTCGAAATTATGTGGCCTTACTGAATGAAAAATAATTAATAATTATTTCACACAAAGTTTGGCTATCTACATAAATGTGTATACCTTTGCACCCCGCTACGAATAATAGCGCGCAAAATAAACACAAAAGATCTTTGAAAGTTTGGAAATAACAGTAACTGTATAATTGAAAAATACAGGTAAAGGTTACAGCATCAAAAAAATTAAATCAGACGTCATTTTCGATTTATTTGAGATTGATAGTCAGATCAAACAACATTTACAATGGAGAGTTTGATCCTGGCTCAGGATGAACGCTAGCGGCAAGCTTAATACATGCAAGTCGAGGGGCAGCATGAAGTAGCAATACTTTGATGGCGACCGGCAAACGGGTGCGGAA
>SHWT01000088.1 GCA_009693715.1 Chitinophagaceae bacterium | reverse complement strand
AGAGATGATTACGAAACAGGTGCTTTGCAAAAACCTACCCAAGAAATTTTATACGACTGGGAAACAGGTATCCAAAAAAGAAATACCAAATATAGCTGGGGCATGAACTTTTACTACATGAACTACAAAGATCAATTGGTGTTAACAGGAAAAATCAACGATGTTGGTGCCTATACTAGGACCAATGTACCCAAAAGTTATCGGGTTGGTATTGAACTTGAAGGCGCCTTGAAAATTAATGACCAAATAAATACCAGTGGGAATATTACATTTAGCAAAAATAAAATTGCCCATTTCACCGAGTATTTTGATAACTATGACAGCTACGAACAAAAAGTAATTGAACACCACAATACCGATATCGCCCTATCCCCAAATACCACTGCTTCTCATTCAATCAATTTTTTACCTAATAATAAATGGCAATTCATTTTCACAAGTAAGTATGTTTCCAAACAATATTTAGATAATACCCAAAATGAAAATAGAATACTCAATTCTTATTTTACCAATGACCTGAATTTAATTTGGAAATTTGCAAGTAAAAAAAGGTGGGATGCCAATTTACAATTATATGTAATTAATCTATTTGATAAATTATACGAGCCGAATGGCTATACCTATAGTTATATTTACGGAGGCGTAACCACCACGTCAAATAATTACTACCCCATGGCTGGAAGAAACTTTTGGCTGAGTTTAAAAATAGATCTTAAATAAAACTTAATTTAATCGTAGTTGGTTAAAATAAAAAAGGGGGCCCTGATTTATCGGGGCCCCCTTTTTTATAATTATTATTTTATAAAATTACTTTTGACCATCTGTCTCTTTTAGAAATTTAATCAACCCCTTAAAATAGGTTTGTTGGTCATCATACATTGACATATGCGATCCTTGAGGGCAATACAAAAACTGACCATGTTGTACCGCCTTTGCTAAAGCTTCCATTGCCTTAGGATCCATAGTATCAAATTCACCCCCAATGCTTAAAGTAGGCACTGCTATCTCTTTTAAATTTTCTTTACGATCCCAATTTTTTAATACCGCATCTCCAACAACACCAAATTCAGAAGGACCTTGCATTTTTAAGTATAATGGATAATTCATTTTAGCAAATGCACGTTTTACAGGATCAGGCCATTTATCTGGGGACAATCTCAAAATATGTTCTGGATAATAATTATCAGTGATTATTTTTAAATACGCTGGATTTGTATAATCACCTTTTGCTTCAAATGCACGAATTTGAGTAAGCACTTCCGTTGGTAATTTTGGACCCAAAACCTCATTTGCATATTTAACATAATCAGGAATGGAAGGCACCATATTTGAAATGATCAACCCTTTTAAGTTTTTTTGATATTTCAATGCATACTCTGTTGCCAATATCCCACCCCAAGAATGTCCTAATAAATAAAAATTAGAAGCGTCTAAGTTTAAAGCAACCCTAACTGCCTCTACTTCTTCAACAAAACGGTCAATTTCCCATAATGTACTATCATTAGGATTATCAGAATAGGCAGACCCTAATTGATCGTAGTAATAATATTCAATGCCTTCTTTTGGAAGGAATGAATCAAAACATTCAAAATATTCATGGGTAGCTCCTGGACCGCCATGTAATAATAAAACTTTAATACGCGGATTATCGCCTACTTTTTTTGTCCATACATTAAAAACACCTTTGGCTGTTTTTATAGGAATCATTTTAACACCTCCAGTTAAAATCTCAGTAGTTGTATCAGCTTTTAGGGAAGAAGCTGAATTGTTATTATTTTGACAACCAAATAAACCAAAGCTTAATATCGTCAATAATAAAATTGAGTTTTTCAAATTTTTCATTTATTTATATTTTAGTTATTTAAGAAGGATACATTTCTTGCCAAGCAAGCATACCACCCACTACATTATACACATTTTTAAAGCCATAAGGTTCAAGCATCATGCAAGCTTGGCCACTGCGATTACCACTACGGCAATAAATATACACCGTCTCTTCTTTCAAATGTTCAATTTCATCTAATTGCAAGGATTGCACTAAACCTAATGGCAATAACTGACCACCTATATTAAAAGCCGCGTGCTCATGTGGTTCACGCACATCTAATAAATTAATTTTTTCACCTGCATCTAATTTGGCTTTAACCTCCTCGATTGTAATTGTTTTCATAGTTTCTTAATTTAAATTGCTTTATTTACTTGATTGAATCTCTTTGAATCACCGGCGCCACTTTGTCAATAATTACATCTATCGCACCTCCTTGGAAAGTAACATTTTTTATGGGCATCCCCAATGAATCCAGTTGTCCTGAGTAAGGATTGGGATTTTGTTGAATTACAAATGCATTTGCTGTATCGGTGATGGATGTAGCAGAAGTAATATTACCCAACTGTAATCCCATGGATCCAATTTTAGCTCTTGCCATATCTACGGTGAGTCCTAACAAATCAGGAACTTCAAATCCAATCGTTGATCCACCATCCCCTACTAAAAAATGTATTAATGTGCCTGATGCTACTTTTGAACCCGGTGAAATAGGTTTACCATCAACCATTTGATCAATGATGACGTTTTTATTTCGATCTGCTACCACACTTATTCCGCCCAAGCGCAATCCCAATACTTTTAAATAAGTCTGCGCACTCTTTAATGAAAAGCCGACTAAGTTGGGCATATCAATTAATGGTGCAACAATTCTATTGATCGTTAAATATACAGCACGTCCTTTTTTTACAATTTCATCCGACGCTGGAGTTTGTCTTAATACTGCATTACGCGCAAGTGTATCTACATAAATAGAATCCTGTAGTACAACTTCAAATCCCAATGCCGTTAAATTTTTTTGCGCCGCAGTCACATCTAACCCAACCACACTTGGTACTTTTTCCGTTTTCCCATTGCCTGTGATCCAACCTAAGGAAAAGAAAAACAAAATAAGCAAAACAATAAACGCCCCGATACCTGTTAAGATATTCATCCAAAGCGGTTTTTTTAATAATTTATCGATTGCTTCCAAGTGGGTAATTTTAAAATATTATTTTGATAAAGTATCCTCTATTATTGATCCATAAAAATCAGTCAAGGACCAACCCATTGCACGCACTTGCTGTGGAATAACACTTGCATCACTTTGCCCTGGTACTGTGTTCACTTCCAACATATATGGTTTTTGTTGGGCTTCATTATATATAAAGTCAATGCGAACTACACCGCGGCAATTTAAAATTGCGTATGCCTTTGTAGCTGCAGCAGTTAACTCTGCTTTCATTGTATCCGTTATTCGAGCAGGTGTTTCTTCCTTACTCTTCCCTTGGTATTTTGCTTCAAAATCAAAAAATTCATTTTCTGTTAAAATTTCAGTGATCGGCAATACCGTTGTTGTTCCTTTAGATTTAAAAACTCCAATGGTAAACTCGCGGCCACTAATAAATTCCTCCACTAACACTTGCGTATCTTCCTTAAAAGCTTTTAGTAATGCAGGTGCTAATTCCTCCGGCGTATTTACCTTGCTAATACCCAAACTACTTCCCCCATTATTAGGTTTCACAAATACAGGCAAACTTAAGTTGGATAAAATTTCAGCATCTGTTAATGGAGATTCAATAAATAAATGCAATGACTTTGCAACGCCTACCCCGCCAAATCCAGCAACTGCGACCGTAAATCTTTTATTAAAAGTCAAGGCACTTGTTGCAGTGTCACAACTAGTATAAGGCAATCCGATTAAATCAAAATAACCTTGCATTTTTCCATCCTCTCCTGGTGTACCATGAATACACATTAATGCAACATCGAAATTTATTTTTTGTCCATTTTCTACAATACTAAAATCAGCCTTATCCACTGCAACTTCTTCCCCCTGTTCATTCTCATACCACCAACCGGTTGGATGTATATCAATCATAAAAACATCGTACACAGTTTTATCTAATGCAGTAAATACATTTTTGGCACTCTTATAGCTTATTTGTGCTTCCGAACTTAAGCCACCAGTCACCAATGCTACCTTTTTTTTCATTTGCCTTAATTAAATCACTTATTCATATTATTTGCTACATCAAACATACAAAATACAAGACATAAAAAAAGGGGAAATTAATCCCCTTTTTAAAATATGGTAACTTATTATGCGTGTAATTTATCTTTCTTAGATAGCAACTCTTCCACTGTTTCGATGTATTGGTCATCAGGTACGCAACAATCAACTGGACAAACAGAAGCACATTGTGGTTCTTCATGAAATCCTTGACACTCTGTACACTTATTTGCAGTGATATAGTAGGTATCAGCAGCAATTGGCGCAATACGCTGTCCTGCATCCACTGAAGTTCCATCCATTAAACTGAATGCTCCTTTTACTGTAGTTCCATCTGCCATTGCCCACTCAACGCCACCCTCATAAATTGCATTATTTGGACATTCTGGTTCGCAAGCGCCACAGTTGATACATTCGTCGGTTATTTTGATTGCCATAAATTTTTTTTAAAAATTAGTGATGTACTTTTGTAGTCATAAAGATACAATACAAGCATGAATTTACAAACAAGATTAAATAGTTTTTTTTTATTAAAGGATAGATTACTGGACAAAGATAACATTGTATTAATCCAAGCCAAAGCGACTATCTACAATCAAAATTCATGGTTTTTGCCTGACTTTATTGAAAAGGCCATTGAACAAATTGCCACCCAATTTTTAACCAAGGAAGCCTTAATGGATTGGACCGCCGCTTATCCGCAGATAGCAGATAAAATGACCCATAAAAAAGTGGGTATCGTAATGGCAGGGAATATCCCGCTAGTTGGATTCCATGATTTATTAAGCACCCTTATCGCAGGACATACAGCGGTGGTGAAACTATCCTCGAAGGATACTGTTGGAATGGAATATATTATAAACACTTTAATTGAGATAGAGCCCCAATGGAAGGAGTATATTATTGTGCAAAGCCATCTAAAAGATTGCGATGCCTATATTGCTACGGGAAGCAATAATACCAGTAGGTATTTTGAACAATATTTTGGAAAATACCCGCATATTATCCGATCCAATAAAACATCTATTGCGATATTAGATGGCGGGGAAAGCACTGCCGATTTGGATTTATTAGCCGATGATATGATGTTTTATTTTGGAAGAGGCTGTCGCAATGTTACACAGGTTTGGGTACCCGAAGGCTATGACTTTATCCCCTTATTAAATGCCCTGAAAAAATATAATTATATAATTGATGAACATAAATACCGCCATAATTACGACTACCAATTGGCACTTTTAATGATGACCCGTCAATTTTACATGGATACAAATGCCATTTTGTTGAGTGAAAACCCTTCCCCTTTCGCAGCCATCGCACAAATACATTATCAATTTTATACCTCAAACCAACCACCAATCGTTAATCCTGCTGAAATTCAATGTATTGTTGGCAAAGGGGGCTTGTCCTTTGGAAGCCTTCAAAAACCTAGCTTACAACAATATGCAGATGGCGTGGACACGCTCGCCTTTTTAACTAGCTTGTAAAAAATAGAAAGGCCTATTTTTAGTATGGGATATTTTTGGCAGATCCAAATATTCACGAATAATTTCGTAAATATTTTGTTAAAGCTTATATTTGATTTTGTGACATAATTACTGCTGCATTAATTTTGTACCCGAACTGGTACACATTTTGATATAATAGATTAAAAAATAAAGACATGATAAACTTGAATTTTAAAAACATTTTGGCAATTATCGGAATTAGTTTTGCAACTACTTTCGCAAGTATTTGGGGGTATTCCAAATGGATTAAACCAAGCTCCTCTTTTGATAGCAATAACCAATTGCCTACCAATTATGCTAGTTTTTTTAACGGGAATGCACCCGCATCTACCGTCGATTTTACACCAGCTGCTAGTTCAGCTTCCCCTGCAGTAGTGCATATCAAAACAAAGACAAATGCAAAACGCGTTGATGCAAATCAACAAAGACAAAGAAATCCGTTTTCAGATTTGTTCGGTGATGAAGATATGTTCGGTGATTTTTTTGGTGGCCCAAGAGTAATGCCTGAACAAAGAGCAAGCGGAAGCGGTGTATTAATTACTGCGGATGGCTATATTGTAACCAATAACCACGTGGTGAATGGGGCAGATGAAATCAATGTAACATTGACCAATAAAAAATCATACAAAGCAAAAGTGATTGGCACTGATCCAAGTAGTGATTTAGCGGTAATTAAAATTGAAGCAGCAGCTTTGCCGTATATCGTATATGGCAATAGTGACGAAATTAAATTAGGACAGTGGGTACTTGCCATTGGATATCCTTTAAATTTAGATGTAACGATTACTGCTGGAATTATAAGTGCAAAAAATAGAAACATCAATATCAATGCACGTCAAAGTGATCGCCCTGTTGAAACTTTTTTACAAACAGATGCTGCTGTGAACCAAGGTAACAGCGGTGGCGCTTTAGTAAATACAAGTGGTGAGTTAGTTGGAATTAATTCGGCAATTGCATCCCCTACTGGATCCTATGCAGGTTATTCTTATGCAATCCCAGTGAATATTGTTAAAAAAGTAGTTACTGATATTGTAAAATTTGGAACAGTACAACGCGCTTATTTAGGCATCTCCTACCCTAGAGACGGCTTGCCTGAATCAGAAATTAAAAAAATAGATGATGAGTACCGTATTAAAACCAATGAAATCCAAGGGGTACTCGTAACTGATGTGGTGGAGGGAGGTGCAGCAAAAGCAGCGGGCATGAAAAAAGGAGATATTATCACTAAACTAAATGGTGTTACCATTAAATCATCTCCTGAACTACAAGAACAAATTGCTAGGTATAAACCTTCTGATAAAATAAGCGTACAAATTAAAAGAGATGGCAAGGATATGACTTTCAATGCCACGCTTAAAGCAAAGATTGGGGATGATGCCAACTTGGCTACAAGTAGTAAAGCAGCTGAAAAATTAGGAGGCAAGCTTGAAACAATTGACAAAACTACTGCTGAAAAAAATGACTTACCCGGCGGTGTTGTCGTGAAAGAATTAGGCAATGGTATACTTGGGAAAAGCAGGGTTGAAAAAGGATTCGTTATCACACAAGTGAATGATAAAACCGTGAATACAGCGGAAGAATTTTATGAGGCGCTTAAAAAAGTGACCAGTGCAAGTATTAAACTTTCAGGTATTTATCCTGGTTATTTTGGAAACTATGCTTTCGTGTTAAACTTAAATGATCAAAATAAATAATTTCCTATAGAGGTTTGGTTAACAAATGGTGCCCCGATTTATCGGGGCACCATTTTATTGTATAATTAATTTTAATAAATTATACAACTCTCTAATAAGGACTCGCTGGAATCTTTCATTCCTTTTCTTTCATTTGTTTCCAAATATTATCTTTTTCTACCAAGGTCATTTGCGCTAAATCCAAGCCATTATCTTTGGCGAACTTTTCCATAAGCTCAAAACGATGCTTAAATTTTTTATTTGTTTTTTCTAATGCAGTTTCTGGGTCAATATTTAAAAACCGCGCATAGTTGATCATACTAAATAAAACATCCCCAAATTCTTGTTCCGTTTTCTCTCGGTTATTTGCTTCAATTTCAACTTTCATTTCTGCAATTTCTTCTTCCACTTTTTCCCAAACCTGTTCTTTATTCTCCCACTCGAATCCTACATGTTTCACTTTTTCTTGAATCCTCAAAGCTTTCACCATCGCAGGCAAACTATTGGGCACCCCACTTAGAATTGTTTTATCTCCCTTGCCTTCTTGCAACTTTAATTGCTCCCAATTTCTTTTTACATCGTCGTCATTTTCCACTTTCACATCGCCGTAAATATGTGGGTGACGATGAATTAATTTTTTCGAAATGGCTTCTATGGAATCCTGTAAAGTAAATTTACCTTGCTCTGTCCCTATCTTGGCATAAAACAACACATGTAATAAAATGTCACCCAACTCCTCCTTAATCCCCTCCCAGTCTTCTTCCACAATCGCATCCACTAATTCATATAATTCCTCAATGGTATTACTGCGTAAACTATGTATGGTTTGTTTTTTATCCCATGGGCACTTTTCACGAAGCGTGTCCATAATTTCCACTAATTCCAAAAAGCTTTCGGTTAAATTTTCCTGACTCATAATTTTTATAAATTCCTATGGCCACAAGATAGCAAAAAAAATAACTTTCATCGGGACTGCCGTTTTTCGCTTTGCTCAAAACGTCTTCCCTGTATTTTTGTCTTACCCAAAGCCTTTACAACAATCCCGATGCTCGGGACTGTTGCGCTTTTTTTATGCTCACCCACTCATTCAAGCCAGCTTGATTCGCGGTCGCGCATAAAAAAAGCCTCTCACATTTGTGAGAGGCTTTGTGCCCCAGGCGGGAATCGAACCCGCACGGGCGTTGCGGCCCACAGGATTTTCTTACTACTATGGTTTTCACCACCCTACTTCGGTTTGTAGTCTGGACTATGCCTTCACCGTATCTTTCGATTTAGGTGCTCCGTGTCTAGTCTCTACACGTTCCCTTTCGGGCTTCGCTCGGTATTCCCAGTTTAAAGGGTTCGCCGAATTTACGGAGTTCTACATCTTCAATTTCTCGAAGTGCACTCAAATTCTTGTTCTACCAAAGAACAGTGTCTAAGTCCTGCGTGTCTACCAGTTCCACCACCAGGGCGTCTATTTAAAGACTTAAAAAAAAATCCCACTCCGAAGAACGGGATTTTTGGAGCGAAAGACCGGGCTCGAACCGGCCACCCCGACCTTGGCAAGGTCGTGCTCTACCAAATGAGCTACTTTCGCTTTTGTAAGAACTATTTTTAGGAGTGCAAAAATAAGGATTCAGCGCTCTAAAAC
>SHWT01000087.1 GCA_009693715.1 Chitinophagaceae bacterium | reverse complement strand
AAATCATTTTCTGCATCCTCCCCCCAACAAGTGGATGTACCAGTATGACAAACCGGACCTAATGGAACCGCTTGAATGAGTAAAGTATCTTGATCACAATCAAGCGCCATACTTATATATTGAAGGAAATTGCCACTCTCCTCCCCTTTGGTCCATAACCTATTCTTTGAACGACTAAAAAATGTAACATTCTTTAGTGAAATAGTTGCATCCACGGCCGATTGATTCATAAAGCCCAACATCAAGACATTTTTCGTGTTGGCATCCTGAATGATGGCAGGTACCAAGCCATCTGCATATTTTGTAAAATTGATATTCATAATTAAAATTAATTAAAGTTTTGGTTTGAGGTAAACTTATAACCGAATAGGGATGCCTTTATTATTTAGATATTGTTTCAAATCAGGTATTGCTAATTCCTTGTAATGAAATATACTCGCTGCTAATGCCGCATCCGCTTTCCCAGTAGTAAAAACATCATAAAAATGTGCCGACTCCCCGCCACCGCCAGAAGCGATAATAGGCACAGGCAATGTTGATGATAGTGTTGCGGTAATATCTAATGCAAAACCTTGTTTGGTACCATCATGATTCATAGAAGTCAACAATATTTCACCGGCCCCTAAATCCACCGCTTTTTTTGCCCATTCCGTAGTTAAGGTATCCGTTTTTTGACGCCCTCCATTTAAATACACATACCAATGACCATCTGCTTCACATTTGGTATCAATCGCCAAAACCACACATTGACTTCCAAAGTTTTTTGCAAAGCTTTTAATAATAGTAGGGTCCATATAAGCTGCAGTGTTTATAGAAATCTTATCTGCGCCATTTTGTAATAATATACTTACATCTTCCTCGGTTTTTATTCCTCCCCCCACGGTAAATGGAATATTAATTTTATGTGCAATTTTATTGACTAATTCGCTTAAGGTTTTTCTTTTTTCTACCGTTGCAGTAATATCCAAAAACACTAATTCATCCGCGCCTTGTAATGCATATAGCGCAGCTAATTCAATCGGATCTCCCGCATCCCGCAATTCGGCAAAGTTGACCCCTTTGACAGTGCGGCCATCTTTGATATCTAAACAGGGTATAATTCGTTTGGTTAACATGTAAATGTTTTTATTTGCGCCAATTAATTAAAATTAGCCAAATCACTAATGGTAATTTTATTTTCATAAATCGCCTTTCCCACTATTGCTGCACTGCAGCCAATCTCCTCCAATTCAATTAAATCATCCAAGGAACTCACCCCGCCACTCGCAATTAAATTTAAAGTGGGGAATTGAGTGATTATTTTTTCATACAAGTCAATGGAAGGTCCTTGTAGTTTTCCGTCCTTTTGAATGTCTGTACAAAACATTTGGCTTACGCCTTTGTCCATATACATTTTCATAAAATCAAATACGGTAATATTGGTTTTTTCTAGCCAGCCGCCAATCGCGATTTTTTCTTCAAAAACATCAGCGCCCAACATAAACACTTCAGCCCCAAACCTCGAAATCCATTCCTGAAATAATTCCGGATTTTTAACTGCCAAACTTCCAATCGTTGCATAAGTAGCACCCGATTCTAACACCATTTTTAAAGTTGCTTCTTTTTTAATACCTCCGCCAAAATCAATCTTCAAAGAAGTTTGCGTAGCAATTTTCTCTAATACTTTCCAATTAATCACCTCCCCGGCTTTTGCGCCATCTAAATCAACCAAATGTAAGCGCATCAAACCAATCCCCTCAAATGCTTTTGCTACCTCCAAAGGATTTTCGTTGTATATTTTTTTTTGCGCATAATCGCCTTCCGTTAAACGGACACACTTGCCTTCAATAATGTCAATAGCTGGTATAATTTGCATGTAAGTGATTTGTTTAAAGTGCGATAAAGTTTTTAATAATTTGTTCTCCTACCAAGGCAGACTTTTCAGGGTGAAACTGTACACCATAAAAATTATCTTTTTGTAAGGCAGCGCTATAAGTTAGTATGTAATCAGTTTTGGCAATAGTATTCACCCCTATTGCTGCATAATAACCATGTACAAAATAGGCGAAACTATTTTCCGGGACCGATGTAAATAAATCGGTTTTAAAATCACAAATAGTATTCCATCCCATTTGTGGTATTTTAAGCGCAGGTGCTGTAGTTGTAAACTTTCGAACCTGTTCATTAAAAATTCCTAAGCAAGGGGTATCATTTTCTTCAGAATGGCTACACATTAATTGCATACCAAGACAAATACCTAATACAGGTTGTTTTAATTGTGGAATTAATACATCCAAATTACGTTCCTTTAAATATTGCATCGCAGTACTGGCCTCACCCACCCCTGGAAAAATTACCTTATCTGCAGATTGTATTAATGTTGGATCATCAGTCACCACGGCTGTCATACCAATCCTTTCCAATGCGTACAAAACGGATTGAATATTACCTGCATTATATTGTATAATAACTGTATTCATTGTCAATTAATTTCCCAAAACGCCGTTTAAAAATTGTTTTGTTGTTTCGCCAACATCTTCTCCCTTCGCCAATGCATTTATATATGCTGATCCAATAATCGCTCCCTGGGTAAATTCATTTACTGCATCAAAGCTTTGCTTATCCTTGATCCCAAAGCCTACTAAGATTGGATTTTTCAAATTCATTTTTTGTAGCCTTTCTAAGTAAACTGCTACTTGGGAAAAATCCTTATCCTTTCCAGTGGTTGCCGATGAACTTACCGCATATAAAAATCCTGAACTTAAACTATCTAATTTTCTTAATCTTTGTTCTGGCGTTTCTGGTGTGACTAGGAAAATAAAATCAAGCCCATTGTCTTTGATGGTTTTTCCATAGCTATTTTCAAACTCAAACAAAGGCAGGTCAGGCAAAATAAGTCCATCCACGCCCACTTCCTTAGCACGTGTACAAAAAGCTTCAAAACCAAATTGTAATATTGGATTCATATACCCCATCAATACGACCGGAATATGAATTGTTTTACGCATTTCACTTAATTGCTCAAATAATACCTGCAAGGTCATGCCATTTGACAATGCATGAAGACTACTTGTTTGAATCACTTCTCCGTCGGCCAATGGATCACTATAAGGCATCCCCAGCTCAATAATATTTGCACCGTTTGCTTGTAAACTTTCCATGATCTGCAATGTACTATTCAAATGAGGATACCCTGCCGTACAATATACATTCAATACGCGCTTTGATTGTTCTTTAAATAAATTTTCTAATCTTGACATACTTTATATTTTCATTTAAGATGAGGTTCATTCAGATTTTAACCTAAAAATCTCATTTTATTTATTGTATTAAACCCCCGAATTAAATTAAATGTGCAATTACTAGTATAATTACATATGTAATTATAAATGCTCCATATAGGTTGCTAAATCCTTGTCGCCTCTGCCACTTAAACAAACCACTACCACATCACTTGGTTTTAAACCTAATTTAGGCAATACAGAAAAAGCATGTGCTGTTTCCAATGCAGGAATAATACCCTCAATTTGTGAAATATGAAAAGCGGAAGCCAACGCCTCTTCATCTGTTGCACTTAAAAAAGTACCTCGCTTACTTTCATATAAAAACGCGTGCAATGGACCAATACCTGGATAATCCAAGCCTGCTGAAATACTATGTGGCTCCAATACTTGACCATCACTGGTCTGCATGACAATACTTTTACTGCCATGCAAAATACCATGCGTACCTAATTGTGTTGTAGCGGCGCTTAATCCTGAATATACGCCATGACCAGCAGCCTCAACAGCAACCAATGCAACGCTTGGTTCATTTAAAAAATGATAAAATGCACCCGCTGCATTACTACCCCCACCGACACAGGCCACAACATGCGTAGGTAATTCATTTCCTAGTTTTTCCAATAACTGGCTTCGCATTTCTTTACTAATAACACTTTGAAAACGAGCAACCATATCCGGATAAGGATGAGGCCCTACAACACTACCTATAATATAATGCGTTTCATTAGGCTCATTGATCCAAGCACGTATCGCTTCATTGGTCGCATCCTTCAATGTTTTACTACCGCTTTTGGCAGGCACTACCGTTGCGCCCAGTATTTTCATTCTTGCTACATTGGGCGCTTGTCTTTCAATATCTTTCTCCCCCATGTATACGACACATTCCATTCCCTTTAATGCACAAACTGTTGCTGTTGCAACCCCATGTTGTCCAGCACCTGTTTCAGCAATAATTTTAGTTTTACCTAATCTTTTTGCCAAAACAATTTGACCAATTGTGTTATTAATTTTATGTGCGCCTGTGTGACACAAATCCTCCCGCTTTAAATATATATTTGCCCCTATTTCTTTGCTTAATCTTTCAGCGAAGAAAAGTGGTGTTGGCCTTCCTACATAATCTTTTAATAAAGCATCCACTTCGGCAATAAAGGCAGGATCCTGCATAATTTTCAAATACTCGGCCTTGAGGGTTTCCACATTTTTAAATAACATCTCAGGGATGTAGGCACCGCCAAATTCACCATAGTACCCCTCGATACTCGGATTTTGATAATTTAATTCCGTATTAAATACTTGCATTTATAAATGTTTTAATTAATTCTAAATTTTTTATTCCTGGAGCCATTTCAAATTGGCTGTTGATATCAATCACTGATAAACTTTTTCCTGCTTTTGTTTTTTGCAATACTTCAATGCCGTGTGCATCATTTGGACCAATACCCCCACTTAAAAAGTAGGGCTTATTAAATTCAGTATTTTTGATGAGTTCCCAATTAAAATGTTGTCCTGTTCCTCCATATAAAGCACTATCGGTATCAAATAGATAATAGGTTGCTGCGTTTTCAAACGCTGCAAATTCAGGTAATCGATTACCCACCCTAAATACCTTAACCACAGGAACTATTTGATTAATTGTTGCGCAATAATCAGCATCCTCATCGCCATGCAATTGCACTAAATCCAATTTGGCTTTGCTAATAATGTCCATCACATATGCTAAAGTTTCATTTACAAATACCCCTACTTTTTTTGCATGCTTTGGGTTAAACGCAGATAATTGATCTACTGTCAACTGATTCAATACATAACGCTTTGAAGGTGCATAAAAAATAAGCCCAATAAAATTTACCTTCATTTCATCAAGCGCGATAGCTTGTGCCAAATCAGTGATACCACAAACTTTATATTGCATGGCTACTTGATTTTATTTGTGATGCAAATAGTTCAAAAGCTTTTGCTGGATCCGCTTGTTTCATAAAATACTCCCCCATTAAAAATCCATCAAACCCTTCTTTTTTTAATAACTGAAATGTGGCCATATCATAAATACCACTCTCTGCTATACTTAATTTATTTTTGGGTAATTGACTTCTTAATTGCAAGGAATGTTCAATATTTACTTCAAATGACTTTAAACTACGATTGTTTACGCCAACAAAATCAACTTCATCACCTATATGTTCTATTTCAGTTTCGTCATGTATTTCCAATAATACTTCCATCCCTAATTCCTTTGCAGTAGCCGCCAACAATTTCGTTTCGGCAGGCGTTAAGCAGGAGGCAATTAATAAAATAACAGAAGCGCCATAAGCCTTGGCTTCAATGATTTGAAATTCATCAATGATAAACTCTTTTCGCAATACTGGCGTTGTATTTTTTACGGCTATTGCTAAATCATCCAAGCTACCGCCGAAAAAATGAGTATCTGTCAATACCGAAATACCTGAAGCACCAAAATCACTATAGGCTTTGGTTACCTCATTCACTAATGCAGTATTATTGATAATGCCCTTGGAGGGAGATTGTCTTTTGAATTCAGCTATAATGCCAGTTTTGTTTGGATCAACTAAATTCGATTTTAAGGAATAACCAGCTTTTGCAAATAAAGGCATGGCTTCAAGCTCCCCTATAGAAATTTGCTTTTTTCGTTCTGCTACTTCAACGAACTTTTGGGCAACAATTTTTGCTAAAATATTACTGCTCATTGTAGGCTAATTAATTTTTTTAAACAATTATTGGCCGCACCTGATTCCAAACTATTCACCGCAGCTTGAAAAGCTAATTCATAATTTTCATACTTGCCTGTTACATGCAAAGCCATGGCAGCATTCGCCAACACCACCGCATTTTGCGACCAGGTCCCTTTCCCTTCAATAATATTTTTAAAAATAGCAGCTGCCTCGGCTACGGTATTACCCCCTTGTAGTTCCGCAGCAAATACCCGCTTTTTACCTAGTTGATAGGGAGTTCTAATCGATTCTCCGGTATTGGATAATATTTTAGTATCCGTGGTTAATGAAATTTCATCATACCCATCCAAACTATGAATGATGGTGAATTCCTTATCTAATAACTGCAACACATAATTATATATTCTGGCCATTTCTAAATTATACACCCCAATTAATTGAAATTTTGGTTGTGCTGGATTTACAATAGGACCTAACATATTAAAAAAAGTTCGCACTCCCATATTTCTTCTTAATGGTCCAACTGTTTTTAATGCCGGATGAAATAATGGCGCGTGTAAAAAACAAATGCCCGCTTCCTTTACTTCATTTGCTAAAGCAGATTCCTCATTTTTAAAAACATACCCCAATTGCTCCATCACATTGGAAGATCCACTGATACTTGATGCCCCATAATTGCCATGCTTTACTACTGGCTGACCAGTGCCTGCCACAATAAAGCATGCTAATGTTGAAATATTAAATGTGTCCTTGCCATCTCCACCCGTTCCAACAATATCAATGGCATTATCGATTCCAAAATTTACTTTAACTGCTAATGAAAGTAACGCATCTCTAAAACCCATTAACTCATCAATGGTAATACTACGCATCAAATACACGGTAATGAATGAAGTGATTTCATGCTCATTGTATTTGCCATTAGAGATGTCCACCAACACTTCCATTGCTTGCTCTCTGGTCAAGGATTTGTGTTCGAATAAATATTGTAATATTTTTTTCATCTTATTTTTAATGTTCAATTGTTTTTTCTTCTATTTTAATCAATGTAATTATTCCCTTATTGATCAAATTTATCTTTAGTAAATGGGAGCTTTTAAATTTTTAACCAGTTATTGATAATTTTACTTCCCTCAGGTGTCAAAACACTTTCAGGATGATATTGCACCCCTTTAACGTCGTATGTTTTGTGCTCCAAGGACATGATATATCCATTTTCATCTTTAGATGTGACAATCAAATCAGCAGGAAAGTTTTTTTCGTCCACCACCCAACTATGGTATCGTCCCACATTAAATTTAGCAGGCAAACCTTCAAATAATACCGAAGGGGTTGTTAATTCAATAGGGGTTGCGACGCCATGGTATACTTTTGACAAATTAGTTAATTGCCCTCCAAATGATTCTCCGATAGCTTGTTGTCCCAAACAAACACCAAATATGGACTTACTAGCAGCGTATTCCTTAATGAGCGGCAATAACAAGCCTGATTCAGAAGGAATACCAGGGCCTGGTGATAATAAAATTTTATCATAGGCTTTAACTGCATCTAACGCGATCTCATCATTGCGAAAAACTTCCACCACTGCTTTTGGTGCTAATTCTTTAATTAATTGCACCAAGTTGTAGGTAAAAGAATCGTAATTGTCAAATACTAATATTTTCATTTTCACTTTATTTTTTCTGTCTGGGTAACCCCTTTATTATTTTTTTACTTTGATGTAAATCAAAATATTTTTCAGTTTTTATTCGTGTATTTTTTCAGCCAACACCATCGCCATCTTTAATGCATTAAGTTTGTTATTCACTTCTTGTAATTCATTTTCAGGAACACTTGCTGCAACCACCCCAGCACCTGCCTGATAAGTCAAAGTGTTTTGCTGACTCAAAAAAGTACGGATCATGATTGCTTGATTACAACTGCCATCAAAACCTACAAAGCCAATACAACCTCCATAATATGATCTTTTGGTCGGTTCCATTCCATCTATTAACTGCATCGCTTTAAATTTAGGCGCGCCACTTAATGTACCTGCAGGAAAGGTCTTTGAAACTAATTGAAATGGATTTGCATCTTTTGCTACCGTTCCTTCTACCTCACTTACTAAATGTATCACATGACTATAATAATGTACTTGACGGTAATGCTTCACGTGCACATCAGTACAAACCCTACTCAAATCATTACGCGCTAAATCAACCAACATCACATGTTCTGCATTTTCCTTCGGATCATCCAATAACTTTTGGGTCATTAATGCATCTGTTGCTTCATCCCCACTTCTTTTAAAAGTTCCTGCAATGGGATGCACCACCGCTTTACCGTTTTTAATAATGATTTGCGCTTCAGGCGAAGACCCCATCAGTTTATAATCACTGTAATCAAAAAAGAACAAATACGGTGAAGGGTTAATGTTTCGCAAGGTGCGATAAACATTAAATTCATCTCCCTGGAAGGATTGTTGAAATCTGCGACTTAATACAATCTGAAACACATCCCCTCTCATACAATGTTGAATGCCTTGCTTCACTACTTTTATAAATTCATCATCTGTTTGATTTACGCTTTCTGCTCCTTTGATGAAAAAAGGATATTGCGGCACATCCTTACTTTTAATAAAAGACATCAAAGCGTTATATTCGGAATCAATCCCATCTATTTTATTTTCACAGATGTATATCTCATCTTTAAAATGATTAAACGCGATCACATATTGATACAATCGATAGCGCATTAAAGGAATGATCGCTGCTTCCTTTTTAAATTGAATAGAATCAAAAAATGGAATGGCATCATAAGTGGTATAACCATATAATCCTTGCCCAAAGGATGCTTCTTTCAAATTGGCCGCTTTCATTTCATATTGTTGCATATAGGACCAAATGCGATCAGGCGCATCATGCACATTATTGATGGTTTCTTTTTCAGGATCTTGATTCGGATATTTATATTCGATCTGGTTTAAAGATGAAATCTCAATCCCCCCAATCGCATTAACGCCAATAAAAGAATAGCTATTTTCTGAAGCATGCGAATCGGTACTTTCTAATAAAATAGTATCACGAAAACGATCCCTTAAGCGCAGGTAAATACCTACCGGTGTAAAGGTATCCGCTAACATTTTAGTTACTTCCGTTTGTATTACAATTTTTTTCATTTTCCCTTTGCTCATTTATTAAAAAAAATAAACCCCAACATTGCTGTTAGGGTTTATGTATAATTTGACAATATAGTTATGTCACTACAATACCCTAACGGATTTTGTATGCCACCACCATATATTGTTTGATTTTATCATCTTATTGCAAATTTAAGGAAAATGCCTTTATAAATCCAAAAAAAGGTAAGGTTTACCCTATCAAATGTTAG
>SHWT01000086.1 GCA_009693715.1 Chitinophagaceae bacterium | reverse complement strand
TATATGCCATTGGCTTTGGACTTAGCACATAAAATTTTAATTGAATTGGCTGCATTAAGAAGAGAGAACAAAGCAATCAAATATTTACGTCCAGACGCAAAATCTCAGGTTACATTAGAATACAACGATAAAAACGAACCAGTGCGTATCGATGCAATCGTTGTATCTACACAACACGATGATTTTGATGCAGAAGGAAAGATGTTAGCGAAAATCAAAAAAGATATCGTTGAAATTTTAATCCCAAGAGTAAAAGCAAAATATAAGAAATACGCTAAGTTGTTTAACAACAACATTACTTATCATATTAATCCAACTGGAAAGTTTGTTATTGGTGGTCCACATGGTGACACTGGTTTAACAGGTCGTAAAATTATCGTAGATACTTACGGTGGTAAAGGTGCGCACGGTGGTGGTGCCTTCTCTGGTAAGGATCCAAGTAAAGTGGATCGTTCTGCTGCTTATGCAACACGTCACATTGCGAAGAACTTAGTAGCTGCAGGTGTTGCTAGCGAAGTATTAGTGCAAGTATCTTACGCGATTGGTGTTGCGAAACCAACATCCATCAACGTAAACACTTACGGTACTGCTAAAATAAAATTAACTGATGGTCAAATAGGTAAATTGGTTGAATCTATTTTTGATTTACGCCCTTACTTTATTGAGCAACGTTTAAAATTAAGAACGCCCATTTATAGTGAAACTGCTGCTTACGGACATATGGGTCGTAAGAACGAAACAGTGACTAAAACATTTACTAGCCCAGATGGTAAAACAAAAACAATGAAAGTGGAATTGTTTACTTGGGAAAAATTAGATTATGTAGCGAAAGTTAAAAAAGCTTTCGGTTTAAAATAATGGTATGATTTTAAATAAAGGCCCGTTCCGATCATTCTGGACGGGCTTTTTTTATTATTAAAATAAATTTTTATGGATATTGAAAATAAAGAATCGCAAAAAAATCCTTGGATTAAAGTAGGGGATAAATTAGTGTATGACAATCCTTGGATTAGCTTAAGGGAGTTTGATGTTATCACACCTGCTGGCACCCAAAGTATTTATGGTAAAGTACATTTTAAAAATATAGCCATTGGTGTAATCGCAATAGATGCAGATGATCATACTTATTTAGTGGGGCAATATCGTTTTCCTTTAGATGCATATAGTTGGGAAATTCCGGAAGGAGGATGCCCCGAAGGAACGGATTGGTTAACTACAGCAAAAAGAGAACTCAAAGAAGAAACAGGATTTGAAGCAGGAAAATGGACCGAAATTTTACAAATGCATGTATCCAATTCCGTTTCTGATGAATTGGCAATTGTTTATGTGGCACAGGATTTAATTGCAGGAGAAGCGGAGCCAGAGGATACCGAGGATTTAAAAGTTATTAAAATGCCATTCTCGGAAGCAGTCAATTGGGTGATGGATGGGAAGATTACAGATTCGATATCCGTTGCCGCCATTCTTAAATGGGAATTGCTTAAAAATAAAAAAGAGTAACTTTGAATCATGGAGGAAAGACGCAATTATAATAACAGACCTGACCGAAAATTTAATGGCCCACGTAAGTATACGCCACGAGTAGCGACTACGGAGCGAAAATTTATCATTGGTCGACAACCCATTCTCGAATCTTTTTTAAGTGGCACGAATATTGAAAAAATATTAATCCAGAAAAATGCGCAAGGGGAAGGGTTGAGTGAAATAAAAAAAGCGGCATTGGATAATAATATACCTATTCAATTAGTACCTATTGAAAAGTTGAATGGTATGACCAAGGCGAATCACCAAGGAGTGTTGGCTTTTATTTCGATAGTGAAGTATATGGATTTGCAGGAAGTGATTGACTTTGTGGTTGCCAAAGGGGAAACCCCATTTTTCATGATGTTGGATGGCGTTACGGATGTGCGAAACATTGGCGCCATTACCAGAAGTATTCATTGTTGTGGTGCGCAAGCATTAATTATCCCAGATAAAGGCGTGGGTGCTTTAAATGAAGAGGCATTTAAAAGTAGTGCAGGAGCGTTAGAGCATATCCAAGTAGTCAGGGTGAGTAGTTTATTAAAAGCGGTGGATACTTTACATTTAAATGGCATTCAAGTTTTCACGAGTGAAATGCGTGCAGATAAAAATGTACATGAATTAGATTTGACCATACCTGCTTGTATCATTATGGGGGATGAAGGTAGAGGGGTGCAACCATTTTTAGCCAAAGCGGCAGATTATTTTTTCAAAATTCCAATGGCCACTAATTTTGATTCCTTTAATGTGTCAGTGGCTGCAGGTATTATTTTGTATGAAGGGATGAAGCAAAGGATGTTTAAATGAAATTCAAATTAACATTAGAAGCAACTAAGTCAGCTAAGGCAATTCATTATCAAGATAAAATCATGTTAATGGGTTCCTGTTTTACTGAGAACATCGGCGCAAAATTACACAGACATTTATTTGAGGTGAAGGAAAATCCACATGGTATTTTATTCAATCCAATAAGTGTGATAGGCGCATTGCAGAATTATATTGATCACAAACAATACGGCACCAATGATTTATTTGAATTAAATGATTTATTTAACAGTTGGCATCATCATACCCGTTTTTCAGATATCACATCCAATACTGCACTTGAAAAAATAA
Organism: Chitinophagaceae bacterium; assembly: GCA_009693715.1. GTDB lineage: Bacteria > Bacteroidota > Bacteroidia > Chitinophagales > Chitinophagaceae > Sediminibacterium. The sequence goes on along the minus strand of SHWT01000086.1, from coordinate 6,861 downwards.
ACAGTTCCATCAGCGACGCACATGCTTATTTAAAAGTGGCTGATAAACTAATCATTACATTAGGTTCGGCTTGGCTATATAGTTTAACCGAAGCTGCTCCTAGCGGCGCAGGACTGGTGGTAGCCAATAACCATAAAGCGCCGGCCCAATGGTTTGAAAAAATATTAATGGATCCTATTGAACTGTCTTCAAAATTGCAAAAAATAGTTTCAGCGGTACAGTCTTTTAATAATAATATTCACATCATTTTTACGATTAGCCCAGTGCGACATTTGAGAGAAGGTTTAATTGAAAACAACCGAAGCAAATCGGTACTTATTTATGCAGTCCATGATGTAATTAGCAAATTAAAAGGGGTGGATTATTTTCCAGCCTATGAATATGTGATTGATGACCTTCGCGATTATCGTTTTTACGCAGAGGATTTAGTGCATCCCAATTACGCAGCAACAAATTATGTTTGGGACAAATTAGTAAGTACTTATTTTTCTGAGGAAACGCAGTTAATCATGGGGGAAGTGGCCGAATTACAATTAGCCAAACAACACAAGCCATTTAATAAGGCATCTAAAGCACATCAGGCATTTTTACAAAAGTCACTTGTAAAAACACAAGTGCTTCAGTCAAAATATCCTTATTTACCTATGACGAATTTCATCACTTTTTTTAGCGAGGAACTTATAAATAAAGCGTAAATTAGGGGTCTAAATTATCCTTATGCGTTTATTGCCATTGATAGCGTCCGCTATCGTAACCACAGCATTGGTATTTACTTTAAATGTTCAACTTAAACTAGGAAATGCAAAGGCGCCAAGATTAGGTTATTTTTTATCTCCACAGCATGGATTTTGGAAGAATGCCGAAAAGATAGATGCCAATTTTGATGCATCCATCGTAGCCAATGAATTACAAGGTAATGTGGATGTTTATGTGGATGATAGACTAGTGCCACATATTTATGCGGATCATGATCAAGATGCTTATTTTGTACAAGGATATTTGCATGCCAAATTTAGATTATGGCAAATGGATTTTGAAACGCGCGTTGCTTCTGGAAGATTAAGTGAAATAGCAGGGGCAGATAAATTACCTATTGATAGAATGTTTAGAAGATTAGGAATGGTATATGGTGCTGAAAAAACAGAAGCCAATATAAATGAAACGAATCCTAACATGAAGGCCACAGTGGATGCTTACACCGCTGGTGTAAATGCCTACATCAAACAATTAGATCCTGCTGATCTTCCTTTTGAATTTAAATTAATGAATTATGCACCTGAGGATTGGACACCTAAAAAAACCTATCTTTTTTTAATGTTCATGTCCTATGATTTAACAGGTCGCTCTGCTTCTCTTGATTTACAAATGACCAATACAAGGGATTATTTAGGCTATGACTTATTTGATAAATTATATACCAACAATCAAGACTCTTTAGATCCAATTATTCCAAAAGGGACTGTGTATGAAAAGCCATCCATTGTTCCAGTGAAACCAATGAATGCAGATTCGGCTTATTTGCGTAAAGCAAATAGTGTTGCATTTAATACCGTTGATATGCCCGAAGCGCCAGATAAAAATAATGGCTCCAACAACTGGGCAGTAGCTGGATCGAAAACAAAATCAGGTAGACCCATTTTAAGTAGCGATCCTCACTTGGGTTTAAATTTACCCTCATTGTGGTATGAAATGCAAATCACGACGCCTACACATAGTACTTATGGTGCAAGCTTTCCAGGTTCTCCAGCAGTCATTATAGGATTTAATGATAGTTTGGCTTGGGGGGTTACCAATGCAGGTCGAGATGTCTTTGATTATTATGAAGTTAAATTTAAAGATAGCACCCAGAATGAATATTGGTTTAATGGTGCTTGGAAGGCAACCACCAAAAGAACAGAGGTGATTAAAGTGAAAGATAGTTTAGATGTAGTTGAAGATATCGCTATGACCCATTGGGGCCCAACCATGTTTGATGCACATTATCAAAACACGCAATCCAATGGACGAAGTTTAGCAGTGCAATGGACAGCACATAGAATATCCACCGGGGTGGAAACATTTTATTTGTTGAATAGGGCAAAAAATTATGATGATTATTTACATGCCATTTCATTATGGACCTGTCCAGGACAAAATTTTGTATTAGCTACAAAATCAGGGGATATTGCCATTAAACAACAAGGAAGTTTTGTTGCAAGATGGGAACGACAAGGTGATTTTATAATGCCGGGGGAGGATAGTAGCTTTCAATGGCAAGGTATCATTCCAGGCAATGAAAATCCAATGATTAAAAATCCGGAACGTGGTTTTGTAAGTAGTGCGAATCAAAAATCAACAGATGCGAGTTATCCTTATTACTTAGGTGCGGCATCCGCATTGCCTTTGTATAGAGGTATCAGTGTGAATATGCACTTAAACAAGATGTCGCAAATTACGGCTGAAGATATGCAAGCATTACAGACTGATAATTACAATGTTTTTGCAGCAACGGCCCGTCCAGCTTTAATGAAATATATTCAAGAGGATAAGTTAAGTAACGATGCAAAGCGAATGGTGGCTGAAATGACTAATTGGGATTTATATAATAACGTAAACGCAAAAGGGATTACTTGTTTTAAAATAATTTGGGATAGTGTGGAGCAAGCTGTCTGGGGAGATGAATTAGGAGGTTCGGCTATTCCATTATTAAAACCAGAGGCTTATGTTTTGTTGGACCAAATGTTAAAGGATACCAATTGGAGTATTGCTGATGATATAAGGACAAAAAATATTGTGGAGGATTTAAAAACACAAGTAACATTGGGGGTAGAAAAAGCAACTGAAAAATTATTGTCTTTAGAAAAAGAAAACAAATTGGAATGGTCATTATTCAAAGCAACACGCGTAATGCATTTGACAAAAACGCCAGCACTAAGTCGAATGAATTTGCCTATTGGCGGTGGCGTAAACATTATTAATGCAACCACAGAGAATCATGGTCCAAGTTGGCGGATGGTAGTGCATTTAACCGATGAAATTGAAGCCTATGGATTATATCCAGGGGGTCAAAGTGGCAATCCGGGCAGCCCTTACTATGATACCTTTGTAAATTATTGGGCCGAGGGTAAATATTACAGATTATTGTTTTTATCCAAGGAAAAATTAAAGCAAAGTGAAAGAACAAAGTGGCATATACAATTTCAAAAGACCAATTCATAATTAATTCTGAATCATTAAAATATTTTATATGAAATTCGTTATTTCAATTTTATTAGCTGCTTTGCTTACTTATGCAATTGGCATTTATGGTAACCTACCATGGTGGAGTTTTGTGATCACTAATTTATTAATAGCTGTGGCTATTCCACAAAAACCTTTGTTGGCTTTTGCGAGTGGTGCAGTAGGGGTTGGCATGCTATGGGCTGGATTGGCATTTGGCATTGACCTGGCGAACAACCATATTTTAGCAACAAAAGTAGCCACCATATTACCTTTGAAAGGTTCCTATAGCAGCCTAATTATATTAACTGCATTTTTAGGTGCATTGTTGGGTGGATTGGCTTCACTTACTGGTAGCTTTGTTCGCGCACGCAAGGCGTAATATATTTTTATTGTATCTTCGTAATGAATTTGCCCAACCTGTAATTGGGTCCATTTTAAAGGAACATCCTAGATGTCTAAATTTATTTTATGTCCCTACTACACAATCGCATCTCCAATAAGGAGTTAAAAGAGAAATTATACCAAGAAAATTTTTCTAGAACCACTATTAGTTTTTACAAATATTGTAGTATTCAAAACCCGCAAGTATTCAGAGATGAATTATATAAAGGCTTGAGTGCATTGCAATGTTTTGGTCGTATTTATATTGCGAAGGAAGGGATCAATGCGCAGATGAGTGTGCCATCGCATTTGTTTGAAAATTTCAAGGAATATTTGTATACCATTCCCGAATTAAATGAGCTAAGATTAAATATTGCAGTCAATGATAATGGCAAAAGTTTTTGGGCACTAAGAATTAAAACGCGTGAAAAAATTGTTGCTGACGGAATTGAGGATCCCAGTTTTAGTATGGAAAACAAAGGAAACTATGTGGATGCGCAACAAATGAATTCCATGTTGAATTCCGCGGATACCATTGTTATTGATATGCGCAATCATTACGAGTTCGAAGTAGGGCATTTTACCAATGCGATTGAAATTCCATCAGATACCTTTAGGGAGCAATTACCCATGGCAGCGGATATGATGAAGGATAAAAAAGAAGCCAATATTATTATGTATTGTACGGGTGGTATTCGTTGTGAAAAAGCAAGTGCTTATATGTTACATCATGGTTTTAAAAATGTATTTCATTTAGAAGGGGGTATTATAAATTATGCGAATAAAATTAAGGAAGCGGGATTAGAAAGTAAATTCAAAGGAAAAAATTTCGTTTTTGACGATCGATTAGGTGAAAAAATTACAGAAGATATTATTGCGAAATGTCATCAATGTGGTGCGCCTTGTGATACGCATACGAATTGTAAAAATGATGGCTGTCATTTGTTATTCATACAATGTTCCACTTGTGCCGAAACCTATGCGGGTTGTTGTACGCAGGCCTGTACAGATATTGTTCATCTCCCCATGGAAAAGCAAATTGAGCTTAGAAAAGGGATTGACAAAGGGCAGCAAATTTTTAACAAAAGCAAACAACGACTACGCCCACGATTAGGGATAGACATCTAATTGATAATTTTAATTTTTGTTTTCACTTCTGAACATTGAGGAATAGCGTAAATAAAAATTAAAAAATGAATCGTTGAAAATTGCGCATGTCTGAGCGAAGCGAGTTCGCAATTTTAGATTCATTTGTATTTTTTAGCGTCATGACGAGCGGAGAAGAATGAAAATAAATATTTAAAATTAATTTAATTTACCTAATGAAGCTGCAACTAAATTGTAGGTTGCTTCGTCCGATAATTTTTGAGGGTTGAATTTTTCGCCAATCACTTGCTCATACAATTCAATATATCTTTTTGAAATAGTGTCAATCCATTCTTCGGACATATGCGGAACTGTTTGTCCTTCCTTCCCCATGAAATTATTTTCAATCAACCACTCACGCACAAATTCTTTGCTGAGTTGTTTTTGTTTTTCTTTTTTTATTTGTCTTTCTTCAAAGCCATCTGCATAAAAATAACGTGAAGAATCGGGGGTATGAATTTCATCCATCAAGTAAATGGTGTCACCAATTTTTCCAAACTCATATTTGGTATCCACTAAAATCAAACCTTGCTTAGCTGCAATTTCTTTTCCTATTTGAAATAAGGCCAATGCATATTTTTCTAATATCGCCCAATCTTCCGCGGAGGCCAAACCTTGCGCAATGATGTTTTCTTTGGAAATATCTTCATCATGTCCTTCACTTGCTTTGGTGGAAGGCGTAATAATGGGAGTAGGGAAATAGTCATTTTCATTTAGTCCTTCTGTTAAGTTAACGCCACATAAAACGCGGCCACCTGTTTGGTAAGTGCGCCATGCATGACCCACCAAATTACCTCTAACCACCATTTCTATCTTAAAAGGGGTACATTTTTTCCCAATGGCCACATTTGGGGCAGGGGTATCCAACAGCCAATTTGGGCAAATATCACTAGTTGCCTTAAGCATATAGGCCGCAATTTGATTTAAAACCTGTCCTTTAAAAGGGATGGGATTCGGTAAAATTACATCAAAAGCCGAAATTCGGTCACTTGCAATCATCACAAGTAGTTCATTTTCAATGTAATATACATCTCTTACTTTGCCGTGGTAAGTATTTAATTGGCCTGGGAAGGGTGTGGATTTCATGCCACTAAATTAAAAGTTTTAACACAATTTTGATAATTTTTTCTTATGTGCTAACAATTCAGTATTTTTAAATACGATTAATCTTAAAAACAAATAAAATATGAGAAAATTTTTACGTCATTTTAGTCTTTTAACTTTACTAGCCTTATCGGTAGTTTCATTAAAAGCACAAAATACAAGTACTGTAAATGGTACTGTTAAAAATTCAAATACAGCTGAAACCTTATCTGCTGTTTCAGTTACTGTAAAGGGTACAACGAATGGTACTTTTACAGACGACAAAGGAAGTTTCAGGATTAATGTGGCCAAAACACCCGTTACCTTGATTTTTTCTTCAGTAGGTTACTCAGACAAAGAAGTAGTCATTTCTTCGATAACTCCAAAGTTAGATGTTAGCTTAACGCCTTCATTTGTATTGGGTTCAGAGGTAGTAGTTGCTGCTTCAAGAGTTGCAGAGCGTATTTTAGAATCGCCTGTTTCAATTGAAAGAATTAGCAATGCCACTATAAGAAATTCGCCTGCTTCCAACTATTATGATATCATCGGTACTTTGAAAGGGGTGGACGTGATCACAGCAAGTTTAACCTTTAAAAGTGTTGGAACAAGAGGTTTCAATGTAAGTGGTAATACCCGTTTAAATCAATTAATTGATGGAATGGATAACCAAGCACCAGGATTGAACTTTTCTGTAGGTAGTGTTATTGGTTTAACTGAATTAGATGTTGATAATATTGAATTATTACCTGGTGCATCTTCTGCATTGTATGGTTCTGGTGGTATGAATGGAACTGTTTTGATTAACTCTAAAAATCCATTCAAATACCAAGGCTTAAGTTTCCAAGTGAAAAATGGTATCAAAGATGTTGATAATTACCAACGTCCTTTGTCTCCATATAAGGATTGGACAGTAAGATGGGCGCAAAAAGTAAACGATCGTTTTGCTTATAAAATTGCTGCACAATTTGTTGAAGCACAAGATTGGTTAGGTAATGATGCTACGAACTATTCTCGTACAACTGGTACCCCTAATGGTCAAACAATTAGTGG
>SHWT01000085.1 GCA_009693715.1 Chitinophagaceae bacterium | reverse complement strand
GGTACCGCCGAAGAATTAGCAGAAGATGAGCAAGTGCGCCGATTGTATTTGGGAACCAACTTTGAATTAAAACGCAAGGATTGGATTATTGAGATGGGTAACAAGCCTAAATAAAAGTCCCCAAGCTTCGCTACTAAAGCTGCGCTTATTACTTAATTTATTAAAGCGTAAAGTGTATATTGTGACACAGCTATGAAGATTTTCAGCCCCGCACTGTCAAGATTGGCTCGTTTCCGTTACTGGCATATCGAGCATTGGGTAAATACCCCCATTGCCGCGCAGCGTGAGGTACTACAAGATTTAATTACCCACGGCCAATACACGCAATTTGGAAGAAAATACCAGTTTGACAACATCTTCAATATTCGCACATTTAAACAAACAGTTCCTATTCATGAGTACCATGATATGAAACCCTATATTGACCAAGTCATGGAGGGCGAGGATTCTGTATTATGGAATACCCCCGTAAAATGGTTTGCTAAAAGCAGTGGAACGACTAGCGATAAAAGTAAGTTTATTCCATTAACCGAGGAAAGTATTCAGGACAATCATTTTCAAGGATCAAAAGATGTTTTGGCTTTGTATTACAAAGCAATGCCTGATAGTGATTTACTTACAGGTAAGGGTTTGATTATTGGAGGAAGTCATCAAGTGCATCCCATTAAAGAAGATATTCAATATGGAGATTTAAGTGCAGTATTATTACAAAACTCTCCTTTTTGGGCAGGCTTAATTCGCACACCCGAGTTGTCCATTGCATTAATGGATGAATGGGAGGCAAAGATTGAAAGCTTAGCGCAAAGTACCATCAACGAAGATGTCACTTCCATCGCAGGTGTTCCAACCTGGACACTGGTGTTGTTAAAAAGGATTCTTGAGTTAACGGGGAAAGAATCAATTAAAGAAGTATGGCCCAATTTTGAATTGTATATACATGGTGGCGTTTCATTTACCCCTTATAAAGAACAGTTTAAAAAAATTATTGGTGCTGATTGTAATTATTTAGAAATATATAATGCAAGTGAAGGTTTTTTTGCAGCGCAAGATAATGTAAGGGAAGAAGGCATGTTATTATTTTTGGAACATGGCATTTTTTATGAATTCATGCCTATTGAAGAATATGTTAAGGAGCAGCCCTTGACTGTTGGATTAAATAAAGTGGTCGTGGGAAAAAATTATGCAATTGTGATTAGTACCAATGGTGGATTGTGGCGCTACTTAGTAGGAGACACGATTCAATTTACTAATCTTGCACCCTACCGAATTAAAGTCAGTGGTAGATTAAAACAATTTATAAATGCATTTGGGGAAGAATTAATTGCAGATAATAGTGATAAAGCCATGAGTGAAGCCTGTGCTAGCTTTGGTGTAGCTATCAGAGAATATACTGCAGCCCCAATATATATGTCCGACAATACTTCAGGTGCGCATGAATGGCTGATTGAATTTGAAAACGAACCTGCGGATTTACACGCTTTTACTATTGCCCTTGATAATAATCTAAAAGTAGCCAATAGCGACTATGAAGCAAAGCGCCATAAGGATATTGCATTGGGTTTACCACAAATTACAAGTGTAAAAAAAGGCTGCTTTCATACTTGGTTAAAACAAAGAGGAAAATTAGGGGGCCAACACAAAGTACCAAGATTATCCAACGAGCGCCACTTTATAGAAGAAATAAAAAAAGTAAATCAGGCGTTATAAAATAAATTACATGACCGAAATATTAGGGTGGATTGCTACTGCGGTGGTATTATTATCTTTCACGATTCAGGATATGCGCAGGTTAAGATTAATGAATATGCTAGGCTGCTTATTGTGGATTGGATATGGTTTTATTTTAATGATCAAACCCGTTATCTTTGTAAATATGAGTATATTAATTATTCATAGTTATTGGTTTATAAAAAATAAAAGCGCATGAAACTATTAACAGGTAAAGTAGCCATTGTCACCGGAGCAGCACGTGGTATTGGTGCAGCAATTGCATTAAAACTAGCTGAACAAGGTGCAAATATTGCATTTACTTACGTAAGTGATAGCAGTGCGGAAAAAGCAGCAGCACTTGAAACAGCAATCATCAATTTAGGTGTTAAAGCAAAGGCATACCAAGCCAATGCGGGCGATTTTGCTGCCTGTGAAACTTTCGTAAATGCAGTACTAGCCGAATTTGGTGCTATTGATATTTGTGTAAATAACGCAGGCATTTCAAAGGATAACCTGTTATTAAGGATGACTGCGGAGCAATGGGATGACGTGATGAACACCAATTTGAAGAGTGTTTTCAATATGACCAAGCAGGTCATTAGACCCATGATGAAAGCAAAATCGGGTAGTATTATTAATATGAGTTCCATCATAGGTATCCGCGGTAATGCAGGACAAAGTAGTTATGCCGCAAGCAAAGCGGGTATTATTGGCTTTACTAAATCTATTGCCCTTGAGTTAGGTAGCCGCAATATTAGATGTAATGCCATTGCTCCTGGATTTGTGGAAACAGATATGACCCATTACTTAAATGAAGGTGAAGCGGGAAAAGCCTTTTTGGAAAAAATACCATTAGGGCGTTTTGGCAAAGCCGAAGAAATTGCTAATACCACTTTATTTTTAGCAAGTGATTTAAGCAGTTATATTACAGGTCAAGTAATTAGTACCTGCGGAGGGTTGAATATTTAAAACGCATCGCGTATGCACGCTTTACAATAAAAAAAGGAGTCCCGATTTATCGGGACTCCTTTTTTGTTACTTATATAATTCAATGCATTAAATTCTTGCGTCAATTTCTTTTTTCAAATCAGCATAAATACTTTCAACCGTACCCTCACCTTGAATAGATACCACTTTATCAAACTGTGCATAATACTTTTCAACTGCAGCCGTTTTATCGTGGTACTCCTGTATACGAGCAAGAATAACGGTTTCATTGGTATCATCACTACGACCCGATGTTGCTCCGCGTCCTAATAATCTTTTTACTAATTCCTCCTCGGCGACTTCTAATGCTAGTACGATATTAATTTCACTTGACTTTTCCTTTAATAATGCATCTAATGCAACACATTGTGCAGCAGTTCTTGGGAAACCATCAAATAAAAAACCGGTTGCTCCTGGATTTGCATCTATAAAATTACCCACCATACCAATCACCACCGCATCCGGTACTAATTGACCTTGATCCATGAAGCTTTTAGCTTCTAATCCCAAAGGGGTTTGTTGGGTTATTTCAGATCTTAATAAATTGCCAGTGGAAAGATGTTTTAAGCCAAAGGCTGCAATAATATTTTCACTTTGAGTGCCCTTGCCGCTACCGGGAGGTCCGAATAAGATTAAATTGAACATGCTAAATAATTAGGGTGCCAACAAATATACACAACTCGCCTAAAATTTTAGTCAACAAAAACCAAAAAACTAAACAATTTATCTGAATGCTTGTTAGTATTTTTGTAACTACAATCTAGTCTATGTATAAATTACTTTTTTTATTACTATTGATCAGTCAAACTGCTTGTTCACAAACCAGCAATAAAGCCAATACCAAAAACAATACTATGTCTAAAAACATTTATTACTCTACCACCAACAAGGAAAAGGTCGTTGTACCAGATAGTGTTTGGAAGCAAATGTTATCTCCTGAAGTTTATGCTGTAGCGAGACAAAAGGGGACGGAGCGTCCTTTTTCAAGCGCCTTTGAAACATCTAAAGAAATAGGCACTTACCATTGTGTTGCTTGTGGGAATCCATTATTCAAAAGTGATACCAAGTTTGATAGCGGTTGTGGCTGGCCTAGTTTTTTTGATCCTATTACAAAAGGCGCCATTATATATACCCCCGATAATACCCATGGCATGACACGTACCGAAGTGCAATGCGGAAAATGTAAAGGACATTTAGGACATGTATTTGAAGATGGACCGCCACCCACTGGTTTGCGTTATTGTATTAACGGTGTGGTTTTAGCCTTGGAGAAAAAATAGTACATCGCGTAAAGTGTGATAAAAACACCAACGAAAGAAAGTATCATAACGCTTTGTGAAAAAAACTGGGTCCAATTTATTTGTAAACGCATGCCTTCTTTCATGAGCATTACACTTACGCTTCCCAGATAGCCCACGGCGTCTGCCACATAAATAAAGAAGCCTGCATTGCCCTTCATTGAAAATGCAGCAATCAATCGATCAAAAAAGATGGAGTTAAATGGAATGTACACCAAGTATAATCCCAAACCTACCCAAATCATCCACCAGAACGGGTCTAACATTTGTTGTGTAAAATAGTAGGTGGAAACGCCCGCCAATATAAAACCCAGCAAAATAAAAACATGTGCGACCATTAATGCTTTAAAACTATTTTTAATAAACACAACAGCACCGATGATCACTAAAATTAAAATGGTGATGGGGATTTCAGTTTGGGTAAAGATGGCTGGCTTTGAACCATAGCCCATCTCCTTCCACATATCTGCCGAAAAATTATCTCGTATATCTCTGAAGATAGTAGCGAATAAATAAATAGCTACAAAAGCAATGATGCCTGGTAAATATTGTTTTAATAATTGCTTACGATCTAGTGCAGTCATAGGTATGCGCTTGGTTCTGAGGGCCTCGTCTTCTGCGGAAGGCGGTGGTACTTTTTCTAAACCATATACACAAATCATTAATGGAATTGCGAATACCAATCCAGTAAAAAATGGAACCCAAAATTCAGTAATATGATATTGGGCCATTAACCATGCACCAACTGACTTAACCCAACCGGATGAAAAAATAAAACTCACCGCTAATGCAGCACCAATAAAATCCGTGCTTTTGCGTCCTTCTACATAGGAAAAAACAACACCCCATAACATACCCAATGGAAATCCATTTAAAAATAAAAACATAACATTATAAGGTGCAGGTACAACGGCAAATAACAACCAAGCCAACCAGGAAATGCCCGTGAGTAAAAAAATAATTTTATACCGATTTACTTTTTGTAATCCTGAAATAAATTTAATACCATAAAACTTGGCTAATAAATAACCCAACATTTGACTAATCACGAGTGCCGTTTTAAATGCAATGGGACCAAAGCTGAGTCCATCAAAAGTGCAGACCGTAAACGATTTTCTAAAGCCAAAAATAAATACATAGGTACCAAAGGATACAAGGGCAGCGTAAAGTGCAATGGATTTATCTTTTGACAGTAATGACATATGATTCTTTATTGATGGGCAGCAGTGCCAGCTATGTTGATGGCCTTTTCCCGGTAACCAAATTTACATTTTATACATGTATAATAATGACTAAATTAGTGCTTTATGAATAAGGCCAAAATTTGTATATCGCCCATTGATTGGGGTTTGGGACACGCCACTCGCTGTATTCCCCTTATTCAGGCATTAGAAAAATTGAACTATCAAATATATATCGCCACCGAAGGATATCATGAAGCCATCTTACGAGAAGCTTTACCCAATGCCCAATTTTTACATTTACGTGGCTACCGAATAAAATATGCAAAAATAGGCGCCCTTTTACCCCTGGCTATTTTTTTTCAAATACCACAAATTATTTACAGCATATATTATGAATATCGGTGGTTACAAAAAAAGCAAAAGGAATTACAGTTTGATATGATCATATCCGATAATCGATTTGGTTTTTATCATAAAAATGTGCCTAGTGTATTTATAACGCACCAACTTAATTTTCAAATGCCTTATGCCTGGGCCACCCCTGGTTTTCAAAAAATACAATATGCCTGGTTTAAGAGATTCAGTGCATGTTGGATACCAGACATGGAAGGAGAAAATAATTTATCTGGTATTTTAGCAAATACAAAATTAAAACCCAATATCCCCATTTGGTATATGGGATGCTTGTCAAGATTGAAACAATATGATCATAAAGAGATTGCTGGGCATCAAGAACCAATTACTTTTTTAGGAATTGTATCTGGCCCTGAACCACAGCGGACCTTACTTGAAAATTTATTATGGACCAAGGGCAATCAATTAAATTTAAAATTTACAGTGGTAGCGGGCACCCCTAAAGTAAAGGAAGCGTTTCAACAAAATAATAATGCCACGAAGTACCCACATTTGTCAGGTGTTGATTTGGTGAAGGAAATTAATCGTGCCGAGTATATCATTTGCAGAGGAGGCTATACTACTTTAATGGAATTAATCCCATTTGAAAAAAAATTAATTCTTATTCCAACACCAGGGCAAACCGAGCAAATATTATTAGGAAAAATATGGCAGGAAAAAAAATGGGCGCTTTGTTATAATCAAAGTGATTTTAAATTAAGTGTTGCATTAAATGAAGCAAGTCAATTTAATTATATTAAACCGCCATTTACAAATTTTTCTATAGAAGCACTTGAAACTGCTATAAAGCAATTAACTTTATAATTATGGCGGTACAAAAAATAGATATTGATGAGTTTATAATACAAGCGCCTCATTCACTCATTATTGATGTCAGAAGCCCCGGTGAATTTGAACATGCACATATTATATCGGCTTTAAATCTTCCTTTATTTACCAATGAAGAACGTGCAATTATTGGTACTACTTATAAAAAACAAAGCAGGGAGGCGGCTATTAAAGTTGGGTTACCGTTATTTGGAACCAAGCTACTTCCCATGATTGAAACGGTTGAAAAATGGGTGAGCGAAAAACAACAAGAAGCGAATACAACCAAACCAACCCTACTTGTGCATTGCTGGAGGGGTGGCATGCGAAGCGCAGCGGTAGCGTGGTTATTAGACTTATATGGTTATAAGGTATATCAGCTGACCGGTGGTTACAAAGCTTATCGAAATTGGGTATTAAATCAATTTATTAAAGAATACCCCATCAAAGTTTTGGGAGGATTTACAGGTTCGGGTAAAACAGAAATTTTACACGCACTGCAACAAAGAAATAATACGGTCATTGACTTGGAGGGATTAGCCAATCACAAAGGATCTGCTTTTGGCGCCATTGGACAAGCGGTGCAACCCACACAGGAAATGTTTGAAAATAAATTAGCTGCTGTACTATTTAATAATAAAACGGATCAACCATTTTGGGTGGAAGATGAAAGTCAACGTATTGGACTTGTGATGATCCCTAATTCCTTTTTTATTCAAATGCGTAATAGTGTTTGTCATTTTATTATTATCCCTTTTGAAGAGCGATTAAATTTTATTGTTCAGGGCTATGGCGGTTTTGAAGTGCAACTATTAATTGATGCCACAATAAGAATACAAAAAAGATTAGGCGGATTGGAAACTAAAAACGCGGTACAATTTTTTAATGAAAATAATATTATTGCAGCATTTGCTATTTTACTTAAATACTATGATCGCTGGTATGAAAAAAATACCCTAAGCGCTTCGCCACCTAAACTATTGGTGCAGCAATTCAATGCCGAAAAGGTAGATCCAATGAACAATGCCCTTTTGGTGGAGAAAAGATAAATTATCTGATATTAATCCTATTTAGAATACCCAAGATGAAGTATCTTTATTTGATTACAACATTTTTATTTATTGGGGGGTCGTAACATTAAATAAATCGGAACACAGTTTGAAGCCCGCGCGATTGGAGCTGGAATCATTTTTAAGTTATAATTTATGCAACAACTAATTGCTTGGTGGTTTTTCACAGTGAAGGGATGGCAAATAAAAGGAAGATTCCCTTTTGAACTGAAAAAGGCAGTTTATATCGTTGCCCCGCACACCCATAGTACGGACTTTTTTTTAGGATTGGCAGTAAGAAAAAAGATGCATTTCCATTTTCTTCGATTTTTAGGCAAAAAAGAACTTTTTGTTCCTCCCTTGAGTTGGATTTTACACTACTTGGGCTGTTACCCAGTGGACCGCTCAAAAAATAATAATTTTGTTGACCAGGTAGTGAAAATATTTAATGAAAAAGAGACCTTTCATTTGGCTTTATCACCCGAAGGAACCCGAAAGAAAGTGTACAAATTACGCTCAGGATTTTACCATATTGCCAAAAAAGCAAATGTGCCGGTGGTCATGGTCGCCTTGGATTTTTTCAATAGAACAGTGGTTTTTACCGAACCATCCCATTTATCCGACGACGAACGCGCTGATAAACGAAAAATTATTGACTTTTTTAAGGATTTTAAAGGATTCGTTCCGGAATACAGCATTACAGGGGATATTGAATGTTAAGAAAATGCAGAAATTTCAAAATAGTTTTTAGATTCTAAACTATATGCTTATTTTTATATTGCGTATTGGCTAACATTATATAAATTAAATAAAAAACAGATACAATATGAAAAGTAAACTTTTTTTAGCGCTTGCTATTATTAGTCTTGGTGCTTATTCTTGCGTTAGCCCTAAAAAATTACAAGAGGCAGAAGCAAAATACGGTCAATTAAATGGTGCTTATGCTGATTTACAAGGTAAATACCGTGATGCACAGGATCAAGCTGCAAAAGCAAAAAATGAAACTGATAAATCAAACTTTGTTTCAAAAACAATGCAAGGAACGATTGATGACTTAAATAAACAAATTGAGTTTTTAAAGAAGAATAACAATGTGGTTTTAAATCAACTACAAGATATGTCTGTGGTATCAGGTGCGCAAGCGGAGAGCATTAAAAAATCTTTGGAAAATATTGGTTCAAAAGACTCTTATATCCAAACCTTACAAGGATCTATGGCACGTAAAGATTCAATGAACATGGCATTAGTAATGAACTTAAAAGGTGCCATTGGTGATTTGAGTGACGGAGACATTAATATCAAAGTTGAAAAGGGTGTAGTATACGTTGACATCTCTGATAAATTATTATTTAAAAGTGGCAGCTTTTCTATCACTGACAAAGCAACAGTAGTATTAGGTAAGGTTGCTAAAGTATTAGCAGCACAACCCAATATTGAATTCATGGTGGAAGGGCATACCGATTCTAAACAATTATTAGGATCAGACAATAAGATGGAAGACAACTGGGATTTAAGCGTTAAGCGTGCAACGACCATTGTTAGATTATTACAAGAAAAATATGGTATTGATCCAAAGCGCATGACTGCAGCTGGAAGAGGTGAATATGTTCCTTTAGCTGAAAACAATTCTGCTGAAAACAGAGCTGCTAACCGCAGAACTAGAATCGTAATTTTACCTCAATTAGATCAATTCTTTAAATTATTAGAAACGAAATAATTATATAATGAATGGGCTTTTAGTATAAAGCTTGTTTCATATATTATTTTCAATATTTGACCCCTGCACTTTTTCAGTGTGGGGGTTTTTTATTTTTTGTTTTTCCCCATTTTATATAAATGAATTAACTCGTCGTATCTTTGTATGATGCAAGCGTACTTACAAGATTTAAATGAACAGCAAAAAGAGGCCGTATTACATATGAATGGCCCATTAATGATTATAGCTGGCGCGGGCAGCGGTAAAACAAAAGTATTAACAAGCAGGATTGCACACTTAATGAATAGTGGCGTAGATTCCTTTAATATATTGGCCCTTACTTTTACCAATAAGGCCGCTAAGGAAATGAAGGAGCGTGTCGAAAAAACCTTAGGTAATACCGAAGCACGCAATTTATATATTGGCACTTTTCACAGTGTATTTGCAAGATTGCTTCGTGCAGAAGCCAGTAAGTTGGGTTACCCGCAAAGCTTTACCATCTATGATACAGACGATTCTAGATCGGTTTTAAAGGCAGTCATTAATGATATGGGCTTGGATGACAAACACTACAAACCGAATATTGTACATAACCGTATTTCCTCCGCAAAAAATGCATTGATTGGTCCAGTGGAATATAATTCCAACAC
>SHWT01000084.1 GCA_009693715.1 Chitinophagaceae bacterium | reverse complement strand
ACAAATTGTTCTTCAATTACTTGGTCACTCACTAAAACAGAATCAATCGCTATCATAATATTATTTGTGGCGTAAAGATATCATTATTTCCATTTAAATGTATTGACCAAATGCTGTACATCCTTAAATAAAAAATCATTGTAAATGGATAAAGAGTCTGCGTTGGGTGTCGTATTAAAATACAAAGCCCCTCTAAAAAAATGGGTACTTGAATCCGTTAAAAAAAACTGATACGCTGTTGCTACATCTCCCCCGATATTAAAAAAAACACCATGTATGCCTTCACTGGTTGTAAAAACTGAATCTGCGATATAGGTTGCTTTATTGGAGTGATTACTTGCAAATTTGTAAGCATCATTAATTAAAGTATCTAATTGATTTGACTTGATTTTTTTATAACTAATATATAAAGTTCCATTCAAACTTGGAAACTGAATATTGATCCAAGCATCTTTGGCTTTATTTTCGCCAAAATAATTTATCTGATTGTCTACAAATGCATAGGTAGGATATTCAAAAGTATAAGGGAAATTGTGCGCATTAAATGATTGATAAGATTTTACGGGAAACAAAAAATTAGCGTACCCTTTTTGCTTCGGGATGTATGGACTGTTGCAAGCAGTAACGAGCAAAATAAAAACGGAAGATATAACAATGAAAAAATTACGCATGATCTAGCTGAGTAGGAATTACTGGTGTGATGATCATTTGTATTTTATGAATTCTATTTTTTTGAATTTCTAAAACAGTAAAACTATACTGTTGAAATTTAATGACTTGTTGTACTACAGGAAATTCACCCGCCAATTCTAAAAACAAGCCCGCCATGGTATCACTTTCCCCTTTGACAGTATCAAAGGAAGTAGAGGGTATTTCCATAAAATTACACAAATCAGTAATAGCTGTTTTTCCTTCAATAACATAGTGATAATCGTCAATTTTTTTAATGGTAGATTCCTCTTCATCAAATTCATCCTTAATTTCGCCCACAATTTCTTCTAAAATATCTTCCAATGTTATGATACCGCTGGTACCTCCAAATTCGTCCACTACAATGCCAAAATGGATGCGCTTTAATTGAAATTCTTGTAATAAGTCCTCAATCATTTTTTGTTCATGCACAAAAAATGCAGGTCTAATCAAGGTTTGCCATTTAAAATGATCCGGCTCTTTTAAATACGGGATAATATCTTTGGTATGAATCATACCCACAATCGTATCTAAGTCATCCTTAAATATAGGGAAACGGCTATAACTAAATTCATTAATATTTTTTAATAAAGTATTGAAATCAACATCTTCGGCAATACCATGCACATCCAACCTTGTTTTCATGATTTGCTTCACGCTAATATTTCCAAATTTTACAATTCCTTTTAAAATATTTTTTTCATTTTCTTTATGATGCGCCGAGCTGGTTAATTCAATGGCATGATCCAACTCCTCCATACTATAGGAGGCGCCACTTCCTTTTTGTGCTAATTTTTTTTCCATCAAGTTGGTATACTTGACCATCAGCCCACTTAGTCCAGAAAAAATAAAATATACGGCTTGTATGATAAATCCAAAATCTTGCGCAAATCGAATGTTATTTTGCGTAGCCATTACTTTTGGTAAAATCTCACCAAAAAATAATAACAACAAAGTCACTGCAACTATTTTTACAATAAATTCAAAGCCCGGAATCGCAATTTGATCAAATACAAATAAATGATCAATTAAAATATTGGCGATTAAAATGATACAAATGTTGATAAAACTATTGGCAATCAACATGGATGTCAATAGCTTTTTAGGATCTTCTAAAAGTTTTACAATTCGTTGTAAAGGAATATGTCTTTTTGTTTTTAATAGTTGAATGTCCTTGTAGGATAAGGAAAAAAAAGCGACTTCAGATCCAGCGATGACAAAGGAAAGGAAAAGTAAAAAACAGATTAAAAAGATGAATCCCGAATCCTGTTGGAGTGAAGCTATAAATGAAACGGACAAATAAAGGGGGTTACCCGAATGCGCTTCCAAGTTTTGAGTGTTTTAATTTTTGGAAAGTTACCAATTTTTTAAGTTTTACACCAATTTATAAAGTCCTCCCCTAAAAATTGGTTAATTATTTTTGGGAAAGGCAATTGTTTAAGTTGCTTTTGATTGACCCACAATGCATTAGCAAAAAGGGTGGGAATGGTGTCAAATTTGATAAGTATAAATCGCGCTTGTAAAAACTGATGGGTTAAAGCTTGGTGGTAAATCGGAGAAACGGATGCATATACCCCTTTTGTCTGTTTTAAATGGACAGTTAGCTCCTTAGCACTAATACCCAGCTGATGCGCCAACACTTCATTTAAATAGCCAACAGTTACCGGCGCTAAACTTTTGTTTTCGTTTAAATAAAATTGATATAAGCCACCCCAAATATCACCCTCCAATCGTTTTTGTACTAACCATTTGCCCTTGTTATAAAAACAGAAAAAATCAAAATATCTTTTTTTTCGGGTAATGCTTTTTACCTTGATAGGTAATTGATTTACTTGATTATTTAAAAAAGCAACACATTTTTTTTGCATGATGCAATCAGCACAATTAGGCGTACTTGGCTTGCAAACAGTCGCTCCAAAATCCATCAAAGCTTGGTTATAAATGCCGGCTTGTTTTTTGGACAAATTTTCATCCGCAATTTTGTTAAACAAGGTAATCCCTTGTGGTGTATCCGTTGGACTGTGTATTCCATAAAATCGCGCTAATACCCGAAACACATTACCATCCACCACCGCGTAAGGTAAATTATAGGCAAAGGAAGCAATGGCTGCTGCAGTATAAGGACCGACTCCTTTTAAATTTAAAAGTGATTCGTAATTATTGGGAAAAACCCCATTTAATTTTTTACTGATATAGCGCGCTGAAAAAATTAAATTTTTACACCGATTATAATAACCCAAACCTTCCCATAACTTTAAAACTTTCTCTTCCTTCGCATTGGCCAAATCATGAACTGTTGGATACGTATTTACGAATTTTTCATAATAAGCCCAGCCTTGTTCCACCCTGGTTTGTTGCAGAATTATTTCACTCAACCAAATTTTATAGGGATCCTTTTCCCCTTTCCATGGCATGGGTCGATGATTGGAAGCGGTATTCCATTTTAACAATAGTTGGGTGAAGGCATGCGTCATTAAAAGCAAAAATGATAAAAATAAAACTAATAAAAGTTAGTTTTTTAAATTCCTTGTTGCATTATGTATTATTATAATATTATATATAAATAAAATATATGCATACAATGCTCTAAATTTGTCTAAAAATGTATAAAATATATTAGGATATAGTTGTAATTAGGAAAAAATTGATTTATTTTTAATACTGAACCTAAAACCAACTTCATGAGAAAATCTGATCTCATTAATCAAATTTCTGAAAAAACTGGCATTCCAAAAGTGGATGTACTTGTTACATTAGAAACGATGTTTAAGGAAGTAAAAGAAAGCTTATCCAATGGTGAAAACATCTACATACGTGGATTTGGTAGCTTTATTACTAAAAAAAGAGCAGCGAAAATTGGTCGTAATATTAAAAAGAATATTGCGGTTGAAATACCTGAACATTTTATTCCCGCCTTTAAGCCTGCAAAAGAATTTGTAAACGATGTGAAAAGCAAACGGAAGTAAGCTACCTTTGCCTGAAATTGTTTTACATTGAAAAAGCCACAATTTATTGTTGTTCTCCTAGCTATTGCTTTATTTAGCTCCCTGTATTTTTTTGCCCCTAGATATAAACAAGCCGATTTGGTCGCAGCCAGCCAAACTGCTTTAAATCAAGATGTTACATCGAAATCGGTACTGGAAGGCGCAAAAATGAATTTAGCTGCTGAACAAAAATTAGTCCTCTTAAGTATTGAAAATCAATTAAATACAAGTAAATCGACGATTGATAGCGTTAAAATTTACAAGGCACTATCCCGTTTTTGGGCTGATTCAGCACAAAAATTAGGGCCTTATTTATATTATACTTACAGTGCTGCTTTGTTGGAAAGTTCTGAAAAAAGCCTCACTTTTGCAGCCCAGCAGCTGGTTGACAACTTGACCGACCCTGAAGCACCTCCCGCCTTCTTAAAATGGATGGCAGGTAATGCGAAAGTTCTTTTAGATAAAGCATTGGTTATTAATCCAAATAATGATTCTGCGAAAATTAATTTAGGTGCCTGTTATTTGTTTGGTAATATATCAGACAACCCGATGCAGGGCATTTTAAAGATTAAGGAAGTGGTGGACAAAAATCCACATAACATTTATGGGCAAATGATACTGGCGTTGGGTGGTAAAAAATCAGGTCAAAATGAAAAAGCAATTGAACGATTTTTATTGATACTTCAAGATGAACCTGCCAATATCGAAGCCTTGGTTCATTTGGCAGAATGTTATGAAGTAACCAACCAAAAACCTTTGGCATTGGAATGCTACCAAAAAGTTAAGCAATCCAATAAAATAAAATCAAAGGCGTTTAACGATGCAATTGATAAGAGAATACAACAATTAAAGAAATAATATTATATAACAAAAAAAATATCGGACATGCCTTGTGGTAAAAAAAGAAAGCGTCATAAAATTGCGACACACAAAAGAAAAAAACGTTTAAGAAAAAATAGACATAAGAAAAAGAACAAATAGTTCTTTTTCCATACAAGCGTATTTCCTATGAAATACGCTTGTATATTTCCAAATTGCACACCACTTATCTACTCAGCAACTTTACCTTTACCTTCCTTTGTAAAGTGGATGTGTTTCAAAAAATATAAAGCAGTATTTGCGTTTAATTGCGCTATGCGTGCTTTAAAAAAGTTGCTATAAGTGAATAAAGATTTAATAATTAATAGCTCCCCAGAGGGTGTAGAAATCGCCTTACTGGAGGAAAAAAAGTTAGTTGAAATACATAACGAAAAAATAGATGCACGTTGGTCTGTAGGGGATTTGTATTTAGGAAAAGTGAAAAAAATCATCCCTGGACTCAATGCAGCATTTGTTGATGTTGGTTTTGAAAAGGATGCCTTTTTACACTATACAGATTTAAGCCCTTATGCAAAATCGATCATCAAGTATACGCAATTGGCGATGAATGATCATGATAAAAGCTTTGATTTTGCCGGCTTTCAAGCTGCACCTGAAATTTTCAAAACAGGAAAAATAAGTGAAGTGCTCAATGGCAAACCCAATGTATTGGTTCAAATTTTAAAGGAACCTATTGCTGCCAAAGGACCTAGATTAACCTGCGAAATTTCATTAGCAGGCAGATTCGTGGTACTTACCCCCTTTAATGAGATTGTTGCCGTATCCAAAAAAATACATTCAAATGAGGAACGCAAAAGGTTACAAAAAATAATCGAAGCAGTTCGTCCTAAAAATTTTGGTGTTATTGTGCGTACTGCAGCGGAAGGTAAAACGACTGCCGAACTTCACGAAGATTTACTAACCCTTGAAGCCAATTGGAAAAATATCCAATCCAATTTAAAAGGCGCTTTACCTCCTGCGCGCATCATGAATGAGGAAAGTAAAACCACTAGTATATTAAGAGATTTATTAAATGAAGATTTTAATAAAATCGTGGTTAACGATAAAAAGATATTTGATATCACTTTAAGCTATTTACAAAGAATAGCCCCTGCCAAAAGCAATATATTAAGTCTGTATGAGGGTGATCAGCCCATATTTGATCAATATGGTATTACCAAACAAGTGAAGTCCTCCTTTGGAAAAACGGTGAACCTGCCTAGTGGCGCCTACTTAATTATTGAACACACGGAGGCATTGCATGTCATTGATGTGAACAGTGGCTTTAAAAGTGTTTCTAATAACCAGGAAGAAAATGCGCTGCAAACCAATATGGAAGCGGCTGAGGAAATTGCAAGACAATTAAGATTAAGAGATATTGGTGGCATTATTGTGATTGATTTTATCGATATGAAATTGCCTGAGCATAGACGCAAAGTGCAAGAGTCATTAGAAGATTTCATGAAAACGGATCGCGCCAGACATTCTGTACTACCTATTTCAAAATTTGGATTATTACAAGCAACACGTCAACGTATTCGTCCTGAAGTAAATATTAATACCTCGGAGGATTGTCCTGCTTGTAATGGTACAGGTAAAATAACATCCACTTTGCTATTGGAAGATGAGATTGAAAAGAAAATGGCTTATTTGACCACCCATGGTCATAAATCATTGATTCTATTGGTGCATCCAATCATTCATTCGCATTTGACAAAAGGTATATTTAACAATATCATCAAGCGTTGGAAAAATAAATATAAAATTAAATTAAAGTCTCAGGCAGATAATTCAAGCCACTTAGTTGAATATAAATTCTTAGATGAAAATTTGGAGGAAATTAAAATTTTTTAAGCATATCGAGGCCTTTTAAAACTAGCTGAAAAGTATACCCCTTGTTAATATAAAATAAGCCTCCCTCGGAAATCGAGGGAGGCTTATTTTATATTAATTAAACAATAAATTATAGCTTTTGTAAAACCAAGGCATTAATGCCATAGTCAGCAGAACCATATTTAAGACCAATTTTTAATCCGATATATCCAGTACAAGAAAAAACATAACCAACAGTTCCAGAGGAAGGCATATATGCTGAAGTCAGTTGACCGTAATCCGCAAATACTACATTATTAGTAGCTAATTTTGCACTACCAGTAGCTGGATCAATACTAATTATCAATGGACTTTTTAAATCACCATAAGCTGGGTTAGGCCATACTTTTGACAAATTAATTTGATTCGCACCAGGGCCATCAGTAACCTCTACAATATCTCCAGGGTACCAATCAGCCCAATCATCTTGCTTTACTGTATATTTTCCAGTCATTTTGCCTGTAAAAGGGCAAACAACATAAGCAGTCCATCTAAAACAAGTGTTATAGTTTGAACTTGCCTCCAATGCCTGAAGTGTATTTGAAACATCGTAGGTTTTATTGTCAGAAGTAACTACTTGGTTATAGATAGTATAAAATTGGCCAGGCGCAAACAGTGCTGCAGTAGTTTTCCCCAATGCAGTAGCAATTTCGCCACCAGTAACAGACAGCTCAGTTGTTCCGCTTACAGGCACCGTCTTAATCAATTTCCATGTCTTAGGATCTGCGTTGGATGACTGCACAACAAATAATTTTACTTCTTTGATCGTAACACCATTATCGTATGCATCTACCTTTACGCTTACTTTCGAAGTGCTGATAGCAGCATAATTTAAGTTCAAATTAACCGTTGAATTAAGCGTTATATAGGCGCCCTTTCCAAAATTTTTAATATCAGTAAAAGGATTTAACGTACTCAGATTTTCTTTCTCACAAGAAGAGGCAATCAAAGTAAAAGCAATTCCAATTAATAAATTATTTAATATTTTTTTCATTGTTGCTTATTTTTTATTTGATGAAATTATCAGGGTTATTATCCCAAAATGCTTTACTTACAGCTGTTCCTAATGCTCTTTGCTTAGGCGCATTCAAATTTCGACCCACGTAATCCTGTGGATACTGAAATAATCGTATAAATAGTCCTGGATTCGTAGCGAAAACAGTTGGCTGTATATTTTTGGGATATCCTGTTAATCTGTAATTATTATATGCTTCCCAACCATTTCCCCATAAAGCAAGATAATATTCTTTCATAATCACTGCTAATTTATCTTCATTCGTAGCAGCAGCATCATATTGTGCCATTACAAGTCTAACGTAATTATCTATAGTTGCAGTAGTGGGAGCAAAAGTAGCTGAAACAGATACTCCGACTGTAGCGGCGAAACCAGTGACTTTTGCTATTGAAGCCTTAAGCGCAGTAGTTAAAAAAGTTTTTGCTTGTGCTGCGCCTCCAGGAATAATACCCACAATTGCGGCTTCCGCATGAACAAAATAAGTAAACTCTGAGTTCCATATTGGTAAAATACCAGCACCTCTTCCGCCCATTTCTAATTTTACCCCAGCAGCTTGATTTTGGTCAACTTCTCCAGCAGCAGGATATACCCCCCAGGTTGTTTTAAATTGGCCATCAGGAGGTGTACCACCATTATCACCATGGTCACGACCCCAATAACCTGCACCTACATAGCAATAGGGCATTTCAGCGCTGTAATTAGGAGGTCTTTGTAAATTAGTGCTGCAAAATAAAGTAATCTCATTTACATTCGCACTATTTGTATTTTGTCTATAAAAATAGTAGCGTTGTCTTGGATCAACGGTAGGTCCTCTAGGATTTGTTGCAGTAACTGAGCCACTTTTTTCAGCAGTAACAGCCCACATGAACCAATCTCCCAAATATTGACCAGCACCATTAGGCCCGTAGTTACCAGCATAATCAGGATGACGTGAATCAGGCGAGGTTATATTGGTACCGTATTTAAAATTTAAATCGCCTGAAATTGTTTTGATTAAATTACCGGTAGTTATTAATGCTGCAATTTTTGCGTTTGCGGTTGCATCAACTTTGCGCGTTTGCATAAGTAATTTTAGCTTCATTGTATTAGAAGCTGTTATCCATTTAGCCGTATTTCCCCCATAAAAAACATCATTGGCAGGAGCAGCGCCGGCAGTTGAAAAATCTTTGATCGCATCATCATACAAAAGAATTGCTTGCTCGTAAATTTTAGCGCTTGCATCTGGTTTTGGATTGGGATTTGCAACACCCAAAACAGCCTCAGAATAAGGAATATCACCAAAAGCGTCTACTAATAAAGTAATTGTATAAGCCTTCATGAATTTTGCCATACCTGATGCAGTATATCTTTTTTGTGCCTGAGCCAAAGGAATTAAGGCGTTCGCATTTTTCAAAATGGAGGTATAGCCTGTGTTCCATAAACCATTGAAAGAACCAGGGTTGTATGCACTTGAATAAGTTGGACCATACCAGGTTTGTTGTCTGGTTAGCTCTCCACCTGTATTCGAAGCATCATCAAACAAATAAGAAAAACTTAGTTGTACCGTATTCAATAACAGGTCAACGTCAGCCGTAGATAATGAAGGTGCATTTGGATTCTCTAAAAGACCATCTAATTGTTTGCTACATGCTACTGCTGTTGTAAATAAGGTAGTAACAAGTATAATTTTTATAAATTTCATATATTTTTATTTTATTTCTTTAGGTTAGGATTAAAAAGTTACTCTTAAACTTACGCCCATTCTTCGAGCAGAAGGTCCATTAAGAAATTCAAGACCTCTACCAGAACTAACCCCTAAACTACTTACTTCTGGATCGAAGTGTACATATTTAGGGAAATTAGGTGCATAATACCATAAATTACTTCCATTTGCACTTACAGTGAAACTTCCAAAAGGCGTTTTTGACAACATCTTTTCTGGTAAAGAGTAACTTAAGGACATATCACTAATTCTAACTACAGTTGCATCAAAAATACCAGATTCGTCTGGACCAAACATATTGTTAAAAAAAGCTTGTGTAGCACTTACTTGTTGGTTATTTACAGATCCATCTTCTTTCACACCAGGTAATATATAAGGAGCAGCTCTGTCAAATTCTGTGTCCTTTGTAACACCACGAGCTAATAATGCCCTTGTAGTTCCTGAATAAATATCTCCACCATCCGTATAATTTACTTGCATTCTGAAACTAAACCCTTTATAAGTTAAACTAGATATACCAGTAAGTTGATAGTTATTGTTAGGATCTCCAACAATAACTAGGTCATCAGTGTAAATATAATCACCGCCAGAATTAACTATACGAACTCCATCCGCATTCCGCTTGAAACCATAAGATTTGATAACGCCCATGGGCATTCCATTGATGGCATAGTTACCTGGACTTG
>SHWT01000083.1 GCA_009693715.1 Chitinophagaceae bacterium | reverse complement strand
TGATTTGAAACAATATCTAAATAATAAAGGCATCCCTATTCGGCTTTAAGTTTACATAGAACCAAAACTTTAATTAATTTTAATTATGAATATCAATTTTACAAAATATGCCGATGGCTTGGTGCCTGCCATCATTCAAGATGCCAACACGAAAAATGTCTTGATGTTGGGCTTTATGAATCAATCGGCCGTGGATGCAACTATTTCACTAAAGAATGTTACATTTTTTAGTCGTTCAAAGAATAGGTTATGGACCAAAGGGGAGGAGAGTGGAAATTTTCTTCAATATATAAGTATGGCGCTTGATTGTGATCAAGATACTTTACTCATTCAAGCGGTTCCATTAGGTCCGGTTTGTCATACTGGTACATCCACTTGTTGGGGGGAGGATGCAGAAAATGATTTTTCATTTTTACATCAATTGGAGCAAATCATTGGATCACGTAAAAATGCAGACCCTTCGAGTTCCTATGTTGCTAGTTTATTTGCTAAGGGGATTAATAAAATTGCCCAAAAAGTAGGTGAGGAAGCAGTCGAATTAGTGATAGAAGCCAAAGACGATGATGCAAAATTATTTTTAGACGAATCTGCTGATTTATTATTTCATTATATGATTTTATTACAAGCAAAGGGTTACCAGCTTAGCGATATCGCAAAAGTGTTAAAAGATAGACATAAAGGGTAAATCACTTATATTTACATTTCAATTTTTTAAATGATACCTATGAAAAAGTCGATAATTGGATTTTTAGTATTGTGTATATATACAAATATAAGTGCACAAGAAATTGTTATAAATGGAGAATTAAAAAATTTGCCAGACAGTACGGTGGTGACTTTATTAGATGGGATGGGTAATAAAGAAGTAGCATCAGTCAAAGCAATAGGCGGAAAATTTGCATTAAAAGCAAGTACTAATTTTACCAGTATTTTTATTATAGGATTTAGTGGCTTACAAGCAAAGCTCCCTTTATTTATAAATAATGAGAAAGTAAGTATCTCAGGGGATATTCAAGCGCCTAATAATATTCAGTACCAAGGCTCACCAAGCCATGCTGTATATCAATCCTATATGGCGGTGATGAATCCGAAGATGGAAGCCTATTTCAAAAGTTTAGCAGCGGTACAAGGGGAGAAAAATGAAAAAACTAAGGACTCCTTGTCGCAAATTGCAGAAAGTCAGTCCAAGGATCTAATTTTTACTTATGAAAATATGAGTAGAATTAATAAGTCATCCCCTGTAACCACCTTCTTCTTATTTCAATATGCGAATATATTTCCATCGGTTAAAGATCAATTGGCTACCTACTACGATATGCTACAAGGGGATGCCAAAACGGGTCCTTTTGCTGATGTCATTAGTAAAACTTTAACCTCGAGTAGTTTTGGAAAGATTGGATCTGCTATGCCTGATTTTACGCAAAATGATCAGAATGGCAAGCCAGTTCGCTTATCCTCATTTAAGGGCAAATATGTGTTGGTTGATTTTTGGGCAAGCTGGTGCGGACCTTGTCGTGCTGAGAATCCAAATCTTGTGAAAGAATACAATGCATTTAAGTCAAAAAATTTCACCATATTAAGTGTTAGCTTGGATAATACTAAAGATAAGTGGCTGGAGGCAATCAAAAAAGATGGATTGACTTGGACCCATGTAAGTGATTTAAAGTATTGGCAAAATGAAGTAGCCGTTCAATTTGGTATTCAAAGTATTCCAGCAAGTTTCATTTTAGATCCTGCAGGCAAAATTGTTGCAAGAGATTTAAGAGGCGCTGATTTAGGTGCGTTTTTAAGCAAAACTTTGAAATAGCAGTATAAAAATTAGGATGTAATATTTCAGAATATATAAACTTAAAAAGCCTTGAATCACTTCAAGGCTTTTTTGTATTCGGTTTCTTCAAAGCCTAATAAAATGACTTTGTCATTCAAAGTTATTAGTGGGCGTTTAATAATGGATGTTTTTTCGATCATTAAAGCAATGGCTGCTTTTTGCGTAGTGATTTTAGCCTGCACTTCCGGTGGAAGTTGTCGCCAAGTAGCCCCTTTTTTATTGACAAGCGCTTCCCAGCCCAATTGTTTGCACCAATCGGTGAGTAATGCGCTGGTAATACCTAGTTTTTTGTAATCATGAAATTCGTAGGCATTTTTTTTTGCTTTTAACCAGTCCAATGCTTTTTTTACCGTGTTGCAATTAGGAATGGCATATACTTTTAACTCGCTCATTTGAATTACTTTATATATTTTTTTGCTAACCAGCTTTCGGCTAATGGTTGCAACCAATGGGCTTCCATCTCTGCTTTGTTATTGACTAAATTATTAAAATACAAGCTATCATTGGTTAATAAACCATTCTCAATGGCATAGCCTACTTGTGCCAACGGGATGGTTTCTACTTTGTTCTTTACCCAAAATGCGAGTAATTCTCTATTAAACATTTGTAATTGAAATCTTTGTTCAATTTCTTTAATGATATGAACAGAACTATCGGTACTACACCCGCCCACCGTTGTATGTGATTCATCCGCCATTAGAATAATAAACTGTCCATATAAAATAGTGGCAAACCCTTTTACATTTGCGCCGTGGCTTTTCCATATATCTGTAAAGTCCTCTAAGATGGTTTCAATTTCAAAAATTTCACTCATGCTAAATAATCGGTTGGATTGGTAGATCCATACCTTAGATTGTGGATGAAAATTTGCTGGAAAAATATTGGGTAAGTGTACTTTCATAGTCATTATATTATTTGATAGCTTGCGCTACTATTTCTGCGATGTCTAAAACAGCAGGGTCATTTTGATTCTCGGCTACTTTTAATCCATCGGATAACATGGTATTGCAAAAAGGGCAGGCACTTGCCACAAAATCAGTCGCTCTAGCTCTTGCTTCTTCCGCACGCTCGGTATTAATTCTCTTTTCTCCTTTTTCTTCTTCCTTGAACATTTGTGCGCCACCTGCACCACAACACAAACCCTTGGATTTACATCTTTTCATTTCCTTTAACTCCATGTCCAAACTTTCCAATACTTTTCTTGGGGCTTCATAAATTTCATTCGCCCTGCCTAAATAACAGCTATCGTGATAAGTGATGGTTTTTCCTTTCCATTCATTACTATCTGTAAATTTAATTTTTCCTTGCTCAATTAATTCTTGTAAAAATTGGGTATGATGTATTACATCATAATTACCTCCAAGCACGGGATATTCATTTTTTAAAGTATTAAAGCAATGGGGACAGGTGGTTACAATTTTTTTGATATTGTAACCGTTTAAAATTTGAATATTTTGATAAGCCATCATTTGAAACATGAATTCATTACCAGCGCGCCTTGCAGGATCGCCAGTACATGCTTCCTCTTTTCCTAAAATGGCATATTTAACGCCTGCTTTATTTAGAATAGTCGCAAAAGCCTTGGTAATTTTTTGCGCTCTTTGGTCAAAGCTTCCTGCACAACCCACCCAAAATAATATTTCAGGTTGTTCGCCACTTGCCATCATTTCCGCCATTGTCAATACCTTCATAAACTTATTTTTATGCCTTTGTCCATGCATCACGGTCGTCAGGAGAAAACTTCCATGGTGCAAAATTATTTTCAATATTACTAAACATACTATTCCATTCTTGTGGAGCATTGCTTTGCTCCATCACGAGTGATCTTCTTAATTCAATGATAATGTCCAACGGGGAAATGCTAATAGGACATTCCTGCACACATGCATTACAGGTAGTGCATGCCCTTAATTCCTCCACGGTAATATAATCATGTAATAATGTTTTGCCATCTGGGACAAAAACCTTGTTTACTGCTATATTTTTTGAGATGGTTTCAATCCGATCTCTGGTCGCCATCATTATTTTACGCGGGCTTAATAATTTTCCAGTGCTATTGGCTGGACATGCATCCGTGCATCTACCACATTCGGAGCAACTATAGGCGTCCATTAAGTTTTTCCAACTTAATTCGGTGGCTTCTTTGGCGCCAAAACTTTCAGGGGCAGCTGCATTTGCAGGTGCTAACTCAGGTTGCATGGCATACAACACTTCATTTTGTATATCAGGCATATTATGCAGGGTACCACTAGGAACCAGTGGGGCATAGTAGGCATTGGGGAAAGCTAAAACGATGTGCAAATGCTTTGAGTAAGGTAGGTAATTCATAAAAGTATAAATACCAATGATGTGTAACCACCAGGCTGTTTTTTCAACAAGCAGCAATTGTTCCTCATCAAAATTAGCCGTTAACCATGGGGTGAAATTTTTTGATATCATAAAGCTTACTTCATGATCGGCCGAATTCATCAGTAGGAATAAGCTCATCAATAATATTTCAATAATTAAAATATAATTAGCATCTGAGCGCGGCCATCCTTCCAAGTCCTTACTGATAAATCTTTTTAATTTTATAACATTCCTTCTGATTAAAAAAACCACACATGCAATGGTTACTAGTAGCGCTAAAATTTCAAATGTGTTGATTAAAAATGTATAAAGCCCGCCCATACTGGCTGAAAATATTCGATGCGTGCCTAAAACACCATCTACAATAATTTCAAGCAATTCAATATTAATAATAATGAATCCAATGTATAGGATTAAATGTAAAACTGCAACAATGGGTTTTTGAAACATCTTTTTTTGACCTAAGGCCAATAAAATTACATTCCGCCATCTTTGTCCCGGGTGGTCATTTAATTCAGCTGTTTTTCCTAATAAGATACTGTGCCTAATACGCAATATTTTTTGTGCAAATATCCCAAAAGAGAGTAGGGTAATAAGCGTAAAAATGATTTCTGAAATTAAACCCATATGGTGTTTTTTCGCTGTTAGGGATACACAAATTTAACCCATTTATAAAGTCATAGGAACAACTTGGCATTAAATTTTCTAAATTAATAATAAAGCCATTGGCTGCTCCATTTGCCATTGCTTAGCATCAGGGTAGGGGCTGGAAATTTGATCGCATTCAGTACAAAAAACAAGGATTTTACCCACTTTTTTCGGGTTGGAATTTTCTCAAAATCAACATCTAAGGAAAGATACCATTGCTGGTAACGTTTGATATCATTACGAACAATATCACCATTGGGGCTCGGCCAACTATTTCCATATCCGCCAAACATATTGTCCGCGCCATATCCAACCGCAATATTCAACCATTTGGGTACGGGCAATTGGTTATTGAAATCATGTAAGTTGGCACTCAGCCAATAGGTTTGTGCATTATAATCTTTAAATAATCTTTCGGTAAATACCGATCCAAAAAATTGGTTGGTTCGATCCTGCAATTTTTTGTCAGTATATTTATTATAGTGGGCGCTCAATTTTAATCTTACCCGCTGTTTTTTCCATAATAATTCCTGGCCCATCCATAGTCCAACGCCAATGGTATTACTTCCTATATCAGACCAGCTCCAGCCCCATTGGGTTGAATAACCGTCAAGGGTTTCAATAACAGTTTGGTAAGCCAAACCTGAAAATCCTGCCAACAAGACTGCTTTTTTATGATTTACACCAGCCCATTCCCAGGTCCTATAACTTAATCTAGATAAATTATATGCGGTAAAAGCATGTCCTACTTTATCCATATCCAACCATTCGCCTGCATCATTATAATAATGAAAACTACTTTTAGGGTAATCAGCATACCAAATTTTATTTAAGCCGATCATTGAAGCGCCATAGCCCAACCCCTGAAGTGAGGTGACTAAACGCAATCTTTTTTTAAAGTTGGTTTTGCTCGAAACACTTGTATCTAAGCTAGGTTCTTTGTTTGTATTAGCAGTAGTAATTTTCATACTTGAATCTGCAGTTTGACCCATACCCACTTGGGCAATTAAAAACAGGTAAATAAATAAGATTGTAATTAACTTCATGTTATTATACATCAAATTTAAACATTAAAATTAATAATCCTCCTTTGCGAATTGGTGGATTTGCAATTATTGCTTAAAATTGCCATTAAACAAGGAACTATGAGTGAAATGATTGAATTGAATGTGCAGCGCTGGTTGTCTGGAAATTATGATGCGAATACAAAACAAGTCATCCTTGATTTACAAGCGAATAATAAAGAAGCATTACAAGACGCATTTTATAGAAATTTAGAATTTGGCACTGGTGGATTAAGAGGCATTATGGGTGTAGGAACCAATCGAATTAATAAGTACACGATTGGTATGGCGACCCAAGGATTTTCTAATTATTTACTTAAAACTTATCCGAATGAATCAATAGCTGTTGCCATTGGGCATGATAGTAGAAATAATTCCCGATTTTTTGCAGAAACCACTGCGCAGGTATTTGCTGCCAATGGAATTAAAGTGTTTTTGTTTGAAGCATTAAGGCCTACCCCTGAATTAAGCTTTGCCATTCGGCAACTTAAATGTAAAGGGGGTGTTGTTTGCACCGCATCACATAATCCTAAGGAGTACAATGGTTATAAGGCCTATTGGGATGATGGCGGTCAATTAGTGCCACCCCATGATAAAAATGTAATTAGCGAGGTTGAATTAATACAAAGCGTGGATGAGGTGAAATGGTCAGGCGGTGAGCAAAATATTCAGTTATTGGGTGATGCAATGGATCAGGATTATATCAAAATGCTTACATCATTAAGTGTGTATCCTGAGATAATTGCGCAACAACAGGATTTAAAAATTGTGTATACGCCCATTCATGGCACAGGAATTACTTTGGTGCCAAAAGTGTTAGCGCGTTTTGGTTTTAACAATGTGACGATTGTGGATGAGCAAGCAACGCCCGATGGTAATTTTCCAACGGTTATATACCCAAATCCGGAAGAAAGTGAAACGATGAGCATTGGTTTGGCAAAAGCCAAAGCCATGGATGCGGATATTTTATTAGGCACAGATCCAGATACAGACCGAGTAGGGGTGGGTGTTAAAAATCATAAAGGGGAGTGGGTATTAATGAATGGTAATCAAACAGCTGTTTTGGCATTTGCCTATATGATGGAAGCCAGAAGGGCCAAAGGAATTGCAGCGCCTAATGATATGGTGGTAACTACCATTGTAACGACAGAAATGATTAACCAGGTAGCTAAAATAAATGAAGTCAATTGTTACAATGTATTAACTGGGTTTAAATGGATTGCTGAATTAGTAAAAGAAAAAGAAGGCAAGGAAAATTATATTATTGGCGGAGAAGAAAGCTTTGGTTTAATGATTGGAGATCAAATTCGTGATAAAGATGCAGTGAGCGCAGTTGCCTTATTATGTGAAATGGCTGCCTACGAAAAAAGCAAGGGTAAGACATTATTTGATAAGATGATTGAATTGTATATTCAATATGGTTTTTATTATGAAAATTTGATCAGCATCACAAAAAAGGGAATGAATGGTCAGCAGGAAATTAAGGACATGATGGAAGGTTATCGTCAGTCGCCACCTATTACTATCGACGGAGAAGCGGTGGTTACCTTATTAGATTATGAATTACAAGTGGGAAAAAATTTGCAGACGGGTGAAGCTTGGAAATTAAACTTACCTAAAAGTAATGTGCTGCAATTTATTACAGCGAAGGGTAGTAAAATTTCTGCAAGACCAAGTGGAACAGAGCCTAAAATAAAATTTTATTTTAGTGTAAATACGGAATTAAAGGATAAGGCATCATTTGACAGCAAGTATCAAATGTTGCAAGACAAAATAAATGGCATTATTAAAGACATGCAATTAAATTAGCCCTAAAGCATGAATAAATCAGCGCCATTGGTAGATGCTTACCTGCATAAGGGGTTAAGAGAGAAATTAGTTATTCAATTAAGGGATAAAGGCATTACTGATGAAAATGTGTTATCCGCAATTGGTAAAATCCCCAGACATTTTTTTTTAGATTCTGCTTTTGATAAAATCGCCTATGAAGATCGCGCATTTCCTATTGCTGCCGATCAAACCATATCACAACCTTATACAGTCGCTTACCAAACCCAATTATTACAAATTAAAAAAGGGGATAAAGTACTTGAAATTGGTACTGGGAGTATGTATCAAACATCGGTACTAGCTGAAATGGGAGCGCAAGTATTTACCATTGAAAGACAAAAGCAATTGTTTGATAAAACAGCCAAATATGTTTTTAAGGACTTGTATTTGAATGTGCAATTTTTCTTTGGAGATGGATTTGAGGGCTTGCCGCATTTGGCCCCCTTTGATAAAATATTAATTACTGCCGCAGCGCCTCATTTGCCAGAAAAATTATGGGCCCAATTAAAAACCAGTGGTAAAATGATTATCCCTTTGGATGAATCTGAAACAGCGCAACGCATGATGCGCCTAACCAAAAAAAGAGATGGGTCTGTTAAAAAAGAAGCCTTTGATCAGTTTTCCTTTGTGCCGATGTTACAAGGAAAAACCCAAAAATAAAATAAGTGTAATTTTACTTTTGGGTTTAAATAGTATGAATAAAAGCGCTATCCCTTTATTTTAGTTTCATTATTGTGCTTGTTCCATAGATCCGCCATCTTCCATTCTGTTATTTTTTCTTCTTAATAAATTCACGTCAAATTTACCAAAACGATAGGAAAAGTTAATTCTAAAAAATTGTTGATCTCTAATTCGAGTAACATTCTGTATAAAGTATAAGCTTTCAGAATAAGTTTTAGTAATCCTTGTTTTGAAAGGGTCACTTACGCTGATCGATACATTTGCACTTCGACCACCTGTTAAAGTAAATTCTTTTTTAATGGCTATATCTGAATCAAAATAAGGAAGATTATACCCTTGCGCTGTTGATTGCGGTCCACCACCAAATCCGCCACCAAAACTGCGACCTGATCCCCCTGCACTACCACCTGGAGGTAAAATTGTTTTGGCTTGGTACTGACCACTCACTTGAATAGAATAGCCTTTGGGTAATTTAAAGTTATGGTTCATTTTACTAAACCAACTTACTAAATCGTTATTTACATTTTGTCCAGGGATGGTTGCTTGTATGGAAGAATTAAATAAATTAAAACTCAAGTTGACGTCCCACCATTTGTTAATCGTTGTTTTATTGCTTAGCTCAAGACCATAAGTGATGGCTGTATTCGCGTTTATATAGGAGCTATAATAGGCGCTATCATTTGTAAGGGGATTAATTGCCTTATACACATAATTCGTGATTAAATTAGTGCTGTATTTATAATATACGTTGGCTAAAAAATTGGATCCTTTTTGGTAAGCATTGTTATAGCCAAACTCAAACGAATGAGTGAATTGGGGTGATAAATTTGGATTACCTACGCTAATATTTTGTGGATCACTATAGTCTGGGAAAGGTTGTAATTGAAAAAAGTCGGGTGCGCTAATTCTTTTTGAATAATTTAATTGCATGTCTGCTTTGTCATTTATTTTATAAGTAACAAAGGCACTTGGGAATAAAGAAACGGGAATAGAAATTTTTCTATTTAAGGAATCTTTGCCTGCAAAGTTTAACACTTTTATGGTCATACTGCGACTTTCGGCCCTTAATCCCAATTGGTAACTAAATTTATTTTTTTTGCCATTTAAATTTACATAACCAGCAGCTACATCTTCCCCAAATTTGAATTTATTACTAATGCTACCTAAATAGATATTATTTCTGAACTGATCTCTACTATTAAAATCACTGCGAACATTCAATCTAAATCCTGCTTCAAATTTAATTTCATTCTTAAACTCACGTGCGTAATCGAGATTAGTGGTATAGGTGGTTCTGTCGCCTATGCCATTACTTTGTTGGTTTAAAAAAGAGGAATTTATTTTAGACCAAGTATCTAAACTACTACCATTATAATTAAAATCTGCAGTAATTTCATGTCCCCTTTCTGCAAATAAATGTTTAAAACTTATTTGTGC
>SHWT01000082.1 GCA_009693715.1 Chitinophagaceae bacterium | reverse complement strand
CCAGCTTTGATAGCCATTTGCCTTGACATACATCGGATTAATTTTTCTCTTTTACTGTATTTTACTTCACCAGTAAAATGTTTGAATTGTTCTAATAATAATTCAATGGCATTTTTTTCATTGCCTGATAATACATCTGCAGGTATACCTTGAATGATAAAACTATTGCTTCCAAAAGATTCTATTTCATATCCAATAATGGAAAGGTCCTCCAGCATTTCATCTAATAGTATAGCATCACTTGGGCTCAATTCCAATACCACTGGAAATAAACTTTTTTGTGTGGCATGGGGATGTGCACTCGCTTTTTGGTATTTTTCATACAATACACGCTCATGTGCCAATTGCTGATGTAATATAATACAGCCACTTTGGGTAGGGGCAATAATATAGGTATTGTGTAATTGCAATAAAAGTGCATCTTCAATGACACTTAAGCTTTCTTCTTCCTTGTATAAACCCATAGAGGAAGGTTTAACAATATAGGATTCTGTGGAAGAAGTGGTGGCTGAAATTTCACTTGCGTCATTTGATGTACTTGGAATATTTGTAAAAAAACTTTTCCAATCCGTATCATTAGCGCTACTCGATTTGGGTATAAAATGGGCTTGATTTTTTTGTGTAAAGCCTGCGTATAATGAATTGCTAGTGGCCGTTTGAATTTTATCAGTAGTGAATGGTTTTTGAATCGCATCTAATTGTTGGATATCGGCATCTAATGAAAAATCTAAGGAAGGCGCTATGCTAAATTGGGCAAGTGCATGTTTAACCGCAGCTTGCACAAAGGCATATATAATTTTATCGTCCTCGAATTTAATTTCTTGTTTGGTGGGGTGCACATTAATGTCAATTTGTGAAGGGTCCACATCAATGTATATTATATAGCTTGGGTAACTGTCCTTGGGAAGTAAACCTTCAAATGCATTGGCAACTGCATGGTGTAAATAGGCACTTTTTATAAAACGACGATTCACAAAAAAGTATTGGTCGCTTCTGGTTTTGCGTGCGGTTTCGGGTTTACCCACAAATCCGGAAACGGTTAAGTAGTCCGTTTGTTCGCCTACGGTTACTAATTTTGTTTGATAATTATTACCCAGCACTTGAATGGCTCTTTGTTTAAAGCTGCCGCCCTCCCAATGATACACATCCTGTCCGTTACTCGTTAAACTAAAAAATATTTCAGGAAAGGAAAGTGATACTCTCGTAAATTCTTCAATGATATGTTTTAATTCTGCTGCATTGCTCTTTAAAAAATTACGACGTGCAGGCACATTGAAAAATAAGTTTTTCATAGAGATACTCGTACCTGTTTCCTGTGCAATGGAAATACAATCGGTTACTTTACTATTTTCAATTTCAACCAAGGTACCTAATTCATCTTCAGCTCTTTTGGTTTTCAAACTTACTTGCGCAACAGCTGCAATGGAAGCGAGGGCTTCTCCACGAAATCCCATCGTTCTTATTTGAAATAGATCCTCAATCGTACTTATTTTACTGGTGGCATGTCGGGCAAATGCATTTTGAGCATCTGTTACACTCATGCCTTTGCCATTATCAATGACTTGTATTAATGCCTTTCCGGCATCATTGACAATTAATTTTATTTGAGTGGCACCTGCATCTACGGCATTCTCCATTAATTCCTTTACGGCACTAGCTGGCCTTTGAATCACCTCGCCTGCGGCAATTTGATTGGCAATGTGGTCCGGAAGTAAATGAATGGTATCAGACAAGTTTAAATGTTTTAAAGTGTGTAAAAGTAGTAAATTTGCCACTTAAAATTTCATCTAATGCACAGAACTGCAGACATTCAAAAACGACCCCACCAATTTTTACCTGCTAATTTTGAACTTACCCAATGGGAAGGCCTGGAGCCCTATTTTAAAGCCTTATTGGACAGGGAAATTACCAATAGATTGACCCTGGAATCATGGCTGCAGGATTTGAGTGAATTAGAAGCTTTCATAAGTGAAGATGCTTGTTGGAGACAAATCAAAATGACTTGTGATACCACCGATAAAAGTTTGGAGGCGGCGTTCACTTTTTTTTGTATGGAAATCCAGCCCAAAATTCAGCCTTATGCGGATGCCTTAAATAAAAAATTAATCCAATGTCCATTTACATCGGAGTTGGACGAAAAGGAATATTTTACTTATTTAAGATCCGTTAAAAAAAGCATTGAATTATTTAGAGAAGAAAATATAACACTGCAAGCGGAGTTAAGTGTTTTACAACAACAATATGGCACTATTGCCGGACGAATGACGATTAAGGTGGATGATCAAGAATATACTTTACAACAAGCAGCCCAATTTTTAGAAAGTGAGGATCGCGCAAAAAGAGAAGAAGTATATTTAAAAATTCAAGATCGTCGTTTACAAGACCAACAAGAAATGCATGATTTATTTACATTACTCATTCAAAAACGACACCAGGTGGCATTGAATGCTGGGTTTGAAAATTATCGTGATTATAAATTTGCAGAATTAGGCAGGTTTGATTACACCAAGGAAGATTGTTTTAAATTTCATGAGGCAATAAAAATTCATGTGCTTCCCATTATTGATAAAATTTACGAACGTAAAAAAAATAAATTAGGATTAGCCACTTTAAAGCCATGGGATACAGAAGCGGAACCTGCTGGTACAAAGCCTTTGCGTCCATTTACAGACGGGCAGGATTTATTTAATAAATCAGTTACTTGCTTTGAGCAAATCAATCCGTTTTTTGCGGACTGTTTGAAAAAAATGGATTCCTTAAAACATTTTGATTTGGAAAGCAGACAAGGAAAAGCACCGGGAGGTTACAATTGTCCATTGGCAGAATCAGGCGCGCCTTTTATTTTTATGAATGCAGCTGGTCAAATGAGTGATGTTACCACCATGGTGCACGAAGTGGGTCATGCGATTCATTCGTTTTTAGCACACCCATTGTCCTTATCCGCATTTAAAGAATATCCGATGGAAATTGCCGAAGTGGCAAGTATGTCTATGGAATTATTTACCATGAATCATTGGCAAGCATTTTTTGATAATAAACATGATTTAAATCGTGCGCAGGAACACCAATTGGAACGTACCATTACTATTTTTCCTTGGATTGCCATCATTGACAAATTTCAACATTGGGTATATGAAAATCCGAATCATTCGATTGAGGAGCGTACCCAAGCATGGACCAGTATCGCTAAGGAATTTTCAACCAATAGCATTGACTATAGCGGTTTAGATCAGTATCGTGCAATTGGATGGCAAAGACAATTACACTTATTTGAAGTGCCCTTTTATTATATTGAATATGGTATCGCGCAATTAGGCGCCATTGGTATGTGGATGCAGTACCAAAAAAATCCAACCCTTGCGTTGGAAAATTATATGAACGCTTTAAGTTTAGGGGGTACCAAAACACTTCCGGAACTTTATCAGACGGCAGGTATCTCCTTTGATTTTTCACCCAGTTATGTAAAAACGCTAATGGATTTTACTAGGGATGAATTGGAAAAATTATACCAATAGTTGCTTCGCTAAAAGCAATTAAGTTAAATGGATTAAATCGTAAGTCAACGCAAATTTTAATTTGCAGAAGGCGGATTACTCGGTGCGCTATTGGGTCCGTTACCTGGCCCATTGCTTGGTCCGTTGTTCGGACGATTCATCGGCGGACGATTATTATTTGGTCGCGGTCCGTTGCTTGGTCCATTGTTCGGACGATTCATTGGTGGACGATTATTATTCATCGGTCTGGCACCACCTGAATTTCCTGTTTGCCCTCCTGGACGATCATTATTTGGTCTGTCGTTATTCGGTCTATCGTTATTCGGACGACGATCGTTATTATTGAATCTTTGTTGATCGCGACGACGACGATCATTTTTCTCTAAACTCTTTAAACTAATTTGACCAACCACATCAACAAAATCAGGTTCTACCTCTTTTGGCTTACCACTGGTAACCTCCACCGCTTGTAATTCTTCAACGGCGATCCCTTGTTTGTTTAAATTTTTTATCTCCTTCACTCTTTCAATCGTTAAAGGGTAATGCTTTGTATTATTAGGCAAAGTATACCACATTAAATTTTTGAAAATATCTTTTTTAATTAAAAAAGCTTGCCCCATGATGGTTTGTAAATTATCAGCATAATCAGGGAATGCTTGTAATGCATCTAAGTAAGTATCTAATTCAAAATTCAAACAACATTTAAGGCGACCACATTGGCCACTCAACTTAGTTTGATTAATGGATAAGTTTTGATAACGCGCGGCAGTGGTGTTGACGCTTTTAAAATCATGTAACCATGTACTACAACAAAGTTCGCGACCACAACTTCCAATGCCTCCTACTTTTGCAGCTTCTTGTCGGATGCCTATTTGACGCATCTCCACTTTTACTTTAAATTCGGTTGCGAATATTCTAATGAGTTCTCTAAAGTCAATACGATCATCTGCTGTATAAAAAAAAGTTCCTTTTTTACCATCCGCCTGAATTTCTACCTCGCTTAATTTCATTTGCAATCTAAAGTACCTCGCATGCGCACGACTTTTTGCAAGTATATCTGCTTCTCTGCTTTTGCTAATCTTAAAAGCTTCAATATCTCTTTCGTTACTTGGTCTAAGAATTTTTTTGATTTCGACACTGGATTCCTCAATGCCTCTTTTTTTAAGTTGCAACCTTACCAGCTCGCCTGTCAAACAAACTTCGCCTAAGTCAAAACCATTTACGCCTTCGACAGTGACATAATCCCCCTTTTCAAAAATTTGGCTACTTAAATTTTTAAAGAAATCTTTACGACTACCTTGGTTAAAACTAACTTCAACCACCTTACATTGACTATTAATATCGTCAATTGGTAAATCGCTTAACCAATCATGCACATTTAAACGGTTACAACCGCCTGTGCTACAACCACCGTTGCTTTTGCAA
Organism: Chitinophagaceae bacterium; assembly: GCA_009693715.1. Classification (GTDB taxonomy): domain Bacteria; phylum Bacteroidota; class Bacteroidia; order Chitinophagales; family Chitinophagaceae; genus Sediminibacterium. The sequence continues at coordinate 4,983 of SHWT01000082.1, read as the reverse complement.
CCGCCTGGTTTACCAGTTCCACATGATCCACATCCCATATATCGTTAATTCAAACTGTTAATAATTAAAATACCCGCGCATAGCTTCCACGCATTATCCCACTTTTCCTGTTATGCTTCTGTCAAAATTAAGGTTTTGTTCTGAATGATATGGTACAACTTAATACTAAGTGCCATAAATAGCATTTTAGGATTTGCATTACGTTCAATATGATAAATGGACTTATCTAGTTCATTTACAATGGATTCCATCTGACTTACCCCTGCTATTTTGTTGATTCTAAGGGCAAAATCCTTTAAATCGCTATCCAATGGCAGGTCCGATCCCATCGTTTTTAGCCTAATACTATGTTCTAACAGGTGGTTGAAATACTTTAAAAATTGTTTTTGCTGCTCTCTGCCCAACTTACTCATCTCCTCCACCCATTTTAATTGGGCCAAAGGTCCCATTTTTAATATGGCGTTCAGCCAATCCTTGATCATACTAATATAGTCCTGGTCACTATGTTGGATTAAATGAAGCGCTTCCCTGTAGTTGCCCTCCGACAAAATAGCCACTTGTTTTGCTTTTTCAGGGGCTAGTTTAGCGCGACCAACTAAGGCAGATTCAATTTCGTCCGTTGAAAGCCTTGGCACTTTTACAAATTGGCACCTACTTAAAATGGTGGGCAAAATATTTTCTTCTGAAGCAGCAACTAAAATAAAAATGGTATTGTCGGGCGGCTCCTCAATTAATTTTAAAAGTTTGTTGCCTTCTTTTCCCAAATATTCGGGCATCCATAAAACCAATACTTTATAAGCACTCTCAAAACTTTTAAAGGCTAATTTTTTTAAAATTTCATTACACTCGTCTGCACTAATATTTCCTTGCTTGTTTTCAGCTTTAATAAATTGAAGCCAATCAAATGCATTCCCATAAGGATAGCCATTTATAAATTCACGCCACTGCTCAATAAAATTTGCGCTGATATTTTTTTGACCTGGTTTTTCAATGATGGTAGGAAATGAAAAATGCAAATCAGGATGCATTAGTTGACTCGCCCTGTGATAGGCTGGCAAATCTGCAATTTGTTCTGGGGTATAAAATACTTGTGCTGTTGGCTCAGCGGGTGCGCCAAATAAATCAGCAGTCGCAGTGGCTTGGCTTGGGATACTTACAATGTATTGTGCAAAGGCAACTGCTAAAGGTAAAGCGCCTGATCCTTCAGGGCCCACCAACAATAATGCATGAGGCAACCTTTGTTGCTGCACCATGTCCACCAATTGTTTTTTCAGTTTTTCCTGGCCAATCACTTCGCTTAATAACATGAAACGAAGATAGCGCTTACTTTATAAAACTGCTTAAAATTACGAAGGAGGTCCTTATTTTAAATAAGCAGTGATAGCGTCACTCTCTGGTTTTACATTACTTGGGAAGTACGCTAACATTTTGCCATTTTCGTCTATCAAAAATTTATTAAAATTCCAGCCAATATTCGCATCCAAAATGCCATTTTTTGCTTTTTGCGTTAGCCATTGGTAAATGGGTGCAATGTTGGCGCCTTTGACATCGATTTTATCAGCTAATGGAAAATTCACACCATAATTTGCTTTACAAAAAGCTACAATTTCTTCATTAGTGCCTGGTTCTTGTCCGCCAAATTGGTTACATGGAAAACCAAGAATGACTAATTTGTCTTTGTATTGATCATACACTTTTTGAAGTGATTCGTATTGGGGTGTGTAACCACATTTAGAAGCGGTATTCACTATTAATATCTTTTTTCCTTTGTAGGCAGCTAGGTTAATTTGCTTACCATCAATGCCAGTGACTTTAAAAGTATGGATGCTTTGTGCGTTTAAAACAAAAGTGGTCATCATTAGTATAAAACTTAAAATGGTTTTCATAGGTAGCTATTTTTTCAGTTAAGGAGTTTGTTTGTTGCATAAATATAACAAGAATAAAACAAAAAAGTTTAAGATAAGGTATAAGCGGCCGCCGCAAAATGAATAGCCGCTGGATTTGCCTGAAGTAAACAGCGGCCTGCCCACTCGGCAGTGGCGCCAGTGGTAATAATATCGTCCACCAATAGGAGGTGTTTGTTGCAAATTTGGTCGGCGTTTTTGAGACCAAAAAGCAGGGTGGTATTTTGGCCGCGTTCAATGCGATCCTTGCGTGTTTGGGTGTTTGTTTTTTTATTTTTATATAAAACTGCTTCTAATATGGGGATGGGGAATGCCTGTGCAATGCCTTCGCATATAATGAGGGACTGATTATAGCCCCTGGTCCTTTCTGTACTTTTACGAACTGGTATTGGGATTAAAAAGTCAACTTCATTAAATCGGTTTGCTTTTTTCAATGCCCAACCAATCATATTACCTAAAAGGAAACCGGCCCTTTTATTTTATTTGTATTTTAATTCAAAAAGTAATAATTGTACAATACTATTTTTTGTAAAAAACAAAGCAGCCCCACTCGGACCTAAAGGCATTCTTCCCCAAAATATTTTATCGATATTATTATTTTCAATTTCAAAAAAATCAGTGAAGGGGAGTTGTGCATAGCAATAGGGGCACAACACATGAAATTTGGTAATGTCAGTATTGCCGCAATGCAAACAAATTTTCGGATACACTAAATGTAAAAAACCAGTCAAGTATTTTTTTACATGCAATGCAATATACTTGATGCGTTTCATGGGTAGTTTTAAAATGAATCAGCAGCCACTAAAAAAATAATCGGTATGCTTCATCTACTCTTTCCACTGAAATAATTTGAATGCCGTATTTTTTTTGTTCGATTCCTTTTTTGTTAAACTCGGAAATATAAATTTTTTCAAATCCTAATTTTTCTGCTTCTGCAATGCGCTGTTGAATTCTATTGACGGCCCTAATTTCTCCATTCAACCCCACCTCACCTGCAAAGCAAATTCCTTGCGGCAATGGCACATCTTCATAGGAGGAAAGTAAGGAAAGGATAATGGCTAAATCTAAGGAAGGGTCTTCAATTTTTAAACCACCCGCAATATTTACAAAAACATCTTTCATACCAAAAGCAAAGCCGCCACGTTTTTCCAAAACGGCTAATAAAAGTTGTAGCCTTCTTAAGTCAAACCCAGTCACAGTGCGCTGTGGCGTCCCATACACACTTTGTGTAACCAATGCTTGCACTTCAATTAATAAAGGGCGCATGCCTTCCATGGAGGCTGCAATGGTACTGCCACTTAGTGATTCATTTCGTTGTGCAATTAAAAATGCAGAAGGGTTGTTGACTACTTTCATTCCCTCACTGGTCATTTCATAAATACCTAATTCACTTGTGCCACCAAATCGGTTTTTTAAAGTGCGTAACATGCGATAGGCATAATGGCGATCCCCTTCAAATTGTAAAACAGTATCCACCATATGTTCTAAAATTTTGGGTCCAGCGATGGATCCTTCCTTGGTGATATGTCCAATTAAAAAAACGGGCGTACCTGTTTCTTTCGCAAATTTTTGAAATTCTGCTGCGGTTTGTTTTATTTGTGATACACTACCTGCGGCTGAATCAATTAAGTTGGATTCCAAAGTTTGAATTGAATCCACAATCACCACTGTAGGTTTTAATTTCTTTATTGCTTTAAAAATTTGTGCAGTATGTGTTTCCGTGAGTAAATAAAAGTTTTCATTTTGTAAATTCAATCGATCCGCACGCATTTTTATTTGCTGAATACTTTCTTCACCACTGATATATAAAACAGTTTGATCCTTCATCATCAAACCTTGTTGCAAAAACAAGGTACTCTTTCCAATACCTGGTTCACCCGCAACCAAAATAATGGAACCCAAAACAATCCCACCGCCTAATACTCTATTCAGTTCCACATCGGAACTATCTATTCTTTTTTCAGATTGACTATCCACCTCATTCAAGGAAATGGCTTGATTCCCTTTTTGGTTGGTATGGTACCCTTCCCAATCCGAATGGGTCTCCTTTGTTTTTTCTACCAATTCCTCAGTAAAGGTGTTCCACTCATTGCAAGCAGGGCATTTGCCAGCCCATTTGGCGGCCTCATACCCACAATTATTACAGAAAAATGCCGATTTTGACTTACTCATGTTGTAAAGATAATCGCTTGCTTAAATATATTTCAGTATTTACCGCAATAGGTTGGCTTTTTGAATAGTTTTTATTATATTAAATAATTTTAATATACATGGTATTATTTCAAAACTAAGTTATCCAAATATTAAATTATTCCAAAAATTTTGTTAAAAAAAAGTTGTAAAAATTAGTTTTTCAATTATTAATATGTTAAATTAGCGATATTATTTAAAATAGAGCGGACTTTATTAACAAAAATTTTGACAATAACATGAGAAAAAAACTACTATTAAGTTTCTTTGTTGCTATTTTTTCATTTACAGCGACCATCGCGCAAAATACCACTGTTACTGGTAAAGTGACAGATGATAAAAATGTGCCGATTGAAGGTGCTGTTGTAACAGAAAAAGCCCAAACAAACAACCGTACAACTACAGATGCTTCTGGTACCTATCGCATTAGCGTTAAAGCAGGTAGTATCATTACTGTTACTAGCGTTGGTTTTGAATCGAAACAAGCCACTGCACAATCAACTACTAACTTTATTCTTAAAGCTTTGAGAGAAGAATTAACTGAAGTGGTTGTAACGGCATTAGGTATTAAAAAGGAAAAGAAAGCATTAGGTTACGCGGTATCAACTATTGGTAAGAAAGACCTGGAATTAAAACCTGAGATTGATGTAGCTCGTATATTAAATGGTAAGGCTCCGGGTGTAAATATTTTAAATACAAGTGGTTTGGCTGGATCTGGTACCAATGTAATCATTCGTGGATTGTCTACGATCAGTGGTAACGCCCAACCTTTATGGGTATTGGATGGTGTGCCAATTGATGGTGGTACGAATCAACAAACAAGCTTTACATATGGTAACAATGCACCTAGTAGATTTTTGGATTTAGATGTCAATAATATTGAATCAAT
>SHWT01000081.1 GCA_009693715.1 Chitinophagaceae bacterium | reverse complement strand
GATAAAGCGGCTATACTTAAACCTATATCCAAAAAAAAGGTGGCAGATGAGGCCGATGATTTGGATGAGGAAGAAGCAGTAAATGATGATTGGGAAAAAGCCGAAGATGATAGTTGGGATCCCGACTTCGAAGAATTTGATATGCCAAAAAAATCAACCAAAGCCAAAGGGAAATCAAAAAAAGAAGATGACGATGATGATTTTTCTTTAGATGATGATTTAAAAAGCTTAGATGACGACGATGATTTATTCGATGATAAAGACGACTTGGACGATTATTAATCAAACCAGCATTTAGTCCCTTATTTTATACAAAGATTGTATGGAGGCCTGTAAAATTTCATTTTTATGGGCCTCAAATATTTCCAGCTTATCCTTCGGTAGGATTAATTCAAAAGATTTTCCAGTCGCCAATACTTTTTCGATTTGCGGATTTAAGTTCATCAGTTTTTCAAGCGGAAAGGATACAAACTCCGCTATGATTTGTGCACTAAACCTTCCTTTTATTTCCAGCCTGGCTAAGTTATCATTCACTGCCTCCTTTTTTTTAATTAAGCTGGGTTTATTTAAATAGTTAACCAAATTGATTTGATCTGATTCAAAAACATAAATAGTTGCAATGAATTTTTTTACATGCTCCCTGGTTTCTAATGGGAGTTGATACTGCAAAGCCCAAAAATCATTTGTTTTCGTTTTCTTGATCGTCTGTCTTAATCTGCCTGCACCGCCATTATAAGCTGCCACCACCAATAACCAATCTCCAAACTCATCATACAACTCCTTTAAAATGGTTGCAGCCGCTTGCGTACTTTTTTCATAATCGGTACGCTCATCATTGGGCGTTAATTTTAATCCTAATCGGGTGGCTTCCGCTGGCATAATTTGCCATGGCCCTACTGCACCTGCGGATGAAGTCACATCCGAACTCAAATGACTTTCAATCACACTTAAATATTTTAGCTGCGTTGGTATTCCTTTGCTTTCTAAAATAACATCATATAAATTAAAGTAGGGTTTGGCCCATGTTTTCATTTTCCGCAATCCCACACCTTGCTTATCCATATAGTTCTGAATAAAACTGATGGCCTTTTCATTTAACTCATATTGTAAAGGCCCTTTTTTCACTTCATCAGCATTCACCGTAAACAAACTTGTAAAACCTACCCTAAATTGGGTGGTGGTATCTTCTAGGACTTTTTGAACAGTTACATTGGAAGGCTTGACCGTATCGTAATAATCATACCCTGCCCCACTGACCTGTAATTGAATCAATGAAATTGCAACAATACTATTGGTAATACGCTTAATAATAGGTTTAATGCGGTTGGGATTCATAATTGACAAATGCTATGCAATTTTAGTTTCTAGGAGGGCTTCCGAAAATTGTAATAAACCCGTTTCATTAAATGGCGCAGTCATGACTTGTAAGCCAAAAGGCATTCCGTTGGAGTGTTTAAATAGCGGCAATGAAATAGCAGGTATTCCTACCAAGTTTGCATACACGGTATAAATATCCGCTAAAAACATTTCTGTCGCAGTATGATGATGCGCTCCTAAATTAAAAGCGGTGGTTGGCACGGTAGGACAAACGAGTAGGTCATATTTCTTGAACAATTCATTGGTTAAATCCACTAGCTGTTGTCGCACTTGTTGTGCTTTGGTAAAATAGGCATCAAAATAACCTGCACTCAAAACAAAAGTCCCTAATAATATACGCCTTTGTACTTCCGCACCAAATCCTTCCGTTCTGCTTAATTTATATAAGTCAGTTAAGTCAGCCATCGGTTGACTTGTTCTATGTCCAAATTTTATTCCATCAAATCGCGATAAATTACTGGAGGCCTCCGCAGTTGTTAATACATAATAGGTGGGTACCAAATAATTAAGCAATGGGAAGTCAATGGCTTCCACTGTATAACCAGCTGCTTTTAATTGATCCAGATAAGCAGTCGTTTGATTTTTAATTTCAATATCCAAACCAGGATGCGAAAGTGTTTCTTTAAAGTAAGCCACTTTTTTAGGGGTCGCTTTTTTTAATTCACTTGCATATGGCGGTACCGCTTTAGTTGATACGGTACTGTCAAATTCATCGGGTCCTGCGATTACTTCAAGTACTAATGCAGCATCATTGACTGATTTTGAAAATATACCTATTTGATCAAAGGAAGATGCATAGGCAATTAAGCCATATCTTGAAATGCGCCCATAACTTGGCTTGAGTCCAATCACGCCACAAAAATCAGCAGGTTGCCTAACTGAACCACCGGTATCTGATCCTAAACTCACCATACACATATCAGATTGCACCGCTACGGCTGAACCTCCTGATGATCCACCTGGCACTTTTGTAGGATCCAATCCATTTTTTACTGGACCGTATGATGAATTTTCATTACTACTGCCCATTGCAAATTCATCACAGTTTTGACGACCAATGATAATAGCACCTTCGGAAAGTAATTTTTCGATAGCAGAAGCAGAATAAACAGCCGTATAATTTTCTAAAATTTTTGAAGCGGCACTTACTTTGTGCCCTTGATAACAAAGTACATCTTTGATACCTACTATTACCCCATGTAATTTACCCAATGATTCTCCAGTAGATTTGTTTTTGGCACGCAATTCATCTAATTCTATCGCGCGTTGTTTTGCGTCATGCGTAAATACTTCTAAAAAGGCATTGAGATTTTCATGGCGCGCAATTTGATCCAAGTAATAATCCACTGCTTGTTCGCACGACATGCTTCCTGCTTGTAAAGCAGTATGGTAGTCTTTGATTGTAGTAAAACGAAACAAAGGCTAAAATGTTAATTGATAAAAATTAGATTGGCGATCCAGTGGTATGCCAAAAAACTAAGAAGCTTTCTCGTCTTTTTCTTTGATACCTTCTTCGATTTCTTTTTTTACATTGTTTTTAGCATCGTTGAATTCACGGATACCCTTTCCTAATCCACGCATGAATTCAGGGATTTTTCTTCCGCCAAACATCACTAAAATAACCACACCGATAATTAATAATTCTTGAAATCCTAAGTTGCCCATAATGTTAAATTTAGAATATTAAAGGTAAGGTAATTATAAAATAGAAAGCACACTATTTTTAAGGTTTTCCTATAATAAAAATCAGCATAAAGCATAAAAAAACCGCCCCGAAAATCGGAGCGGTTCAATTTATTAGCTACTGCTTTACCACCTAGATGGTTATAGCATTTAGAATCTTTTTTCCTTGATACGCGCACTCTTACCGCTTCTCTCTCTTAAGTAGTACAATTTAGCACGACGTACTTTACCAGACTTGTTCAATAAGATTGAATCAATGTTTGGTGATAAGATTGGGAATAAACGCTCAACGCCTACGCCATCAGAAATTTTACGTACTGTAAATGATGCAGTAGCGCCAGTTCCTTGGGTTTTAATGACATCCCCACGGAAACTTTGGATACGCTCCTTACCACCCTCTACAATTTTGTAGTTTACGGTAATATTATCGCCAGCTTTGAAGGCTGGATATTCTTTTTTTGCTGTTAATTGCTCGTGTACGAATTTTACTGCTTCGCTCATAATACATTGTTTTTGCGGACGGCAAAGGTAGGAGAACCCACCTTATTATCCAAATTATTTGATCTTAAATTAATATTCTACTACCTGGCAATGTTCACTGCCCTCTTTTCACGAATTACCGTCACCTTGATCTGACCAGGATAAGTCATTTCAGTTTGAATTTTTTGAGCAATCTCGAAGCTCAATTGGTCAGAGGACTGATCGGTCACTTTTTCAGCTTCCACAATCACCCTTAACTCACGACCTGCCTGAATCGCATATGCTTTTTCTACCCCTTGGTAGTTCATGGCTAAGTTCTCTAAGTCCTTGATTCTCTGTATGTACTGTTGCATGATTTCTCTTCTCGCTCCTGGTCTTGCACCGCTAATCGCATCACAAGCTTGGATAATCGGGGAAATCACATATTGCATCTCCATTTCATCGTGGTGGGCACCAATCGCATTCACCACCGCTGGGTTTTCACCATATTTCTCAGCCAATTTAGCCCCCAATAAGGCGTGGCTTAATTCAGTTTCTTCGTCTGGAACCTTACCTATATCATGTAATAAACCAGCTCTTTTCGCCAATTTCGGATTCAATCCTAACTCGGCAGCCATGATACCACATAAATTTGCAGTTTCACGAGAGTGCATCAAAAGGTTTTGACCATAAGAGGATCTGAACCTCATTTTACCAATAATTCTGATCAACTCTTTATGTAAGCCATGAATACCTAATTCAATCACAGTTCTTTCACCAATCTCCGCAATTTGATCCTCTAACTGACGACGTGTTTTTTCAACCACCTCTTCAATACGAGCTGGATGTATACGACCATCGGTAACTAATCTTTGTAAACTTAAACGTGCAATTTCACGACGCAATGGATCAAAGGAAGATAATAAAATCGCTTCCGGTGTATCATCAACAATTAAATCCACCCCCGTTGCTGCTTCAATGGCACGAATATTACGACCTTCTCTACCAATGATTTGACCTTTCATTTCATCTGATTCCAAATTAAATACAGTCACTGTATTTTCGATAGCAACTTCGGCAGCTGTACGTTGGATAGATTGAATAATTATTTTACGTGCTTCCTTGTTTGCTTTTTGTTTTGCTTCTTCAATAATTTCTTGTTGTAAAACAAGGGCCTGTGTTTGTGCCTCGTTTTTCAAACTTTCAATTAATTGTTGTCTTGCATCATCCGCACTTAAATTCGCGATTTTTTCCAACCTGCGCACATGCTCTTCCTGGTGCTTCTCTAATTCAGCGCGCTTTACATTCACTACTTCAATCTCACGATTTAATTTTTCCTTAATCGCGTCATTGTCTTTTACTTGCTTATCCAAAGCAACTTCCTTTTGGGTGACGCTGATTTCTTTTTGCTTAGTTCTGTTCTCCGCTTCCCCGATTTTTTTATTTTTTTCTAATAAATCGCGATCGTAGTCTGACTTAAGTTGCACAAAATGCTCCTTCGCTTCCAGCTGTTTTTCCTTTCGGATGGTTTCCGCCCTAAGTGCGGTTTCCTTTAAAATGTTCGCTGCTTGCGCTTCTGCTTCTTCAACTTGCTTTTTTGTATTGCGGGCAAAAACTAGTTTGCCGATGAGTAAACCTCCCGATAAGGAAGCAACTCCAATGATGACAAATAATATTGTTTGGTCCATTGTTTAAATCTTGTTTTTTTAAAATAATTCATACTCCCCTTTTTCTTTGTTAATGAGTTAAAAACATTAATCCTATATTATACCTAAATCATTGATAATCACCTATAGCAAGCTTCGTTCACACAAAAATTACAAGATGACGTATTTCGATTTTTAATAATGCGTCAAAGGTTCCGCTACGAAGATAATCAAATAATGGAAAGAATAGAGTCGATGGACCGTAATTTATGAAGCGGATAGTGCTTTATCTACCCAATTAGTGAGGGTGTCAATCTGTTTTTGGGCAGTTTCAATCTCATATAGGTTGGACCCGGTTTTCTGTTGCTCGGTGGTAAACCATAATAAAACCATGGAAATATAGTCCTGCTGATCCTTGCCGGCATAGGCATTTTTAAATTCAACCATCTTTTGATTGATTAATGCGGCCGTTTTGCGAACCGCCTCCTCATCCTTGGCAGAAATTTTAACACGATAGGACCTGTCAGCAATAGTAATATTAATAGGGATCAAGTCCTCATCTTGGGTATTGTCTGACATGGCTTAGGGATTCAGGTTTTTAATTGCAGTATCAATTTCCTTAATGTATTGATCAATTTGTTTCACCCACTTTTCCTTGTCAGCGGGATTCATTTCAGATTGGTGCATCCTAGAAGCAGTTAACTGATGCTTGGAGGCATTCAATTGTTCCAACAACTCCGTATTCTTATTTTCCTGCTTCGTTACCGCTGCTTTAAGCTGTTGGTTCTCCTTATCCAATACCACATACTGCTTAATTAAAAGCTGTAATTTTTCTTGTAATTGTTCAAGGGATGATTTTAAAGCAAGCATGATTTATTTTTAACAAATTGAATTTAGTTATTTTCTAACTTCTGCGGAAAGATTTTTTTCAAATAATTGTACCAACTTTTTCATCATGGTATCAATTTCAGTATCAGTCAAAGTTTTATCTGGCGTATTAAATACAAAATTAATCGCCACCGATTTTTTCTGTGCACCTAATTTATCACTCTCAAAAATATCAAATACGCGCGACTCTTTCAATGCTTCCAATTTCGCTTCCGTCACACAGGCTTCAATAGCTTCATACTTGGTATCCTGCGGAATCACCAATGCCAGATCCCTTTCCACAGAAGGATATTTAGATATTTCCTGGTATACCACCTGCTTGCTTTGATAAATCGCAAACAAATTAGCAAGATCAAATTGGATATAAAAAACGGGTTGTTTGATGCCAAAGGATTGTAATTTTTTCGTGCCAATGACTTGTACCGTACCTGTCGTTTTTTTATTGACTACATAATCAATTTGATGGGCGCTTGTTTGCTTCCATGCGCCTCCCTGCATGCCTAATAAATTAAAAATAGCAGTGGCTGCTCCTTTGGCAACAAAAAAATCAGCTACTATTCCTTTTGCTCTCCAACCATCTTGTTGTTGCTTTCCAGAAAGATAAATAGCCAATTGTTCCGATTCGTAATAAGCGCCTTTGGACGATTGCCCGTATACTTTTCCCATTTCAAATAATGCAATTGAACTTATTTGACGATTCAAGTTATAAGCAATGGTTTCCAATCCTGTTTCTAACATAGAAGGACGCATCACATCTAAATCAGCACTTAAATTATTCAACATTTTTACCGAACCCGCCAAAACTTCTTCCGAAAAATAAGCACTATTCGTAATGGAGTTGGTTAATATTTCCGTGTAGCCGCGGCCCACTAAAAACTGTGCAATTTTATCTTTGAACTTTTCTTTTTTCTCCAATGGATCAATAGAAGGACTCATGGTAATAACACTTGGAATTTCAATATTATCCAAGCCATCAATGCGTAAAACTTCCTCCACAATATCAGCGGGTATGCTAATATCGGGTTTGTGGTAAGGCACTGCTAATTCAATACCATCCACAGTTTCGTTGCTAATTTCAAAACCCAAACTAGTAAGTATTGTTTTTACTTTATCCACTGGATAAGTTTTACCACTTAATTTTTTAAGGTAACTAAAACTTAGATGTACGACCGCTTTTTTCGCAGGGTTAGGATATACATCCACTACCTCACTACATTTCCCACCTGCAATATCCTGTATCATTTTTGCAGCACGCAATAATACTTTGACCGTAGCATCCACATCAACTCCTTTTTCAAATCGCGTTGCAGCATCTGTCCGAAGGCCATGATGCAATGATGTTTTACGAATATGCACATTTTCAAACCAAGCACTTTCTAAAAATATATTTTTCGTAGTCGCTTTTACCCCGCTTTGCAAACCCCCAAAGACACCCGCAATACACAAAGGTTTTACGCCATCCGTAATCATTACATCATTGGCTTGCAAGGATCGCTCTATCCCATCGAGTGTGGTAAACTTGGTACCTGCAGCATATTTTTTAACGACCACTTTATTTTCTTTTATCTCACTTGCATCAAATGCATGAAGTGGTTGCCCTGTTTCGTGTAAAATATAATTCGTGCTATCCACAATATTATTAATGGAACGCAATCCAATACTTTGTAATCTATTTTTTAACCAGGTAGGCGATTCTTGCACAGTGACTCCTTCAATGACCAATCCACTATAACGTGCACATGCTTTTTCATCTTCAATCATGACTTTAAATGCAGCAACCGATGAATCATGCACTAAATTTTGCGTGAATGGACTTACTGCACTTACTGGACTATTGTGGTAGGACAAATAAGCACAAATATCTTTTGCAACACCGTAATGACTCATTGCATCCATTCTGTTGGGGGTTAAACCAATCTCATAAATCCAATCCTGATAATATTCGTACACTTCAGCAACGGGAGTGCCTACTTTGATTGCAGCATCCAACACAATAATTCCAGCATGATCATCACTTACCCCAATTTCATCTTCTGCACAAATCATCCCCTCACTTTGTTCGCCCCTGATTTTAGCTAATTTCATAGTCATCGGCTCCTTCCCTTTTGGATAAATCGTTGTACCTACAACCGCGACCACCACTTTCTGACCCACCATTACATTGGATGCACCACAAACAATCCCTAAAGCTACCGGCCCACCTGTATTAACTTTGGTCAATTTTAATTTATCTGCATTTGGATGCGGTATCACTTCCAATACTTCCCCAACGACTAATCCCGCAAGTCCTCCTTTGAAATTTTCAAAATTTTCTAATGACTCCACTTCCAAACCTATGGAGGTAAGGATATTAGATAATTCTTCCGGGCGCACCGTTTGGGGTAAATAATCACTCAGCCAGCGATAACTAATCGTCATATTGCATCTTTATGGTATAGCTTCAAAAGTACAAATTTTTGAGTGCTTTTTAGGTAAAAAATAGCCCCTCCAAAATAGCCCCTTTTTCACCTCACTCCCTCGCCAAGGTGGATAAGCACAAAATGTTAGTGGAAATCCCGTGAATAACCCCTTTTTATTGTGGATACTAGATAGCGAGGCCCTGTGTATAAGCGGATTGCAAAACTAAATTTCTTGAATTGCTAATTTGGTTTGATTTTCGCAGTAGCAATTCATCCAATCTTATTCATTTATTATTATGGCTTTACCCAATATAAATACCAATCGTACCAAAAAGAAAACTGCCAATGTTGATATCAGCAGTATGATGTATGGAAAAATTCCACCACAGGTGCGCGAATTAGAAGAAGCGGTATTAGGTGGCATCTTATTAGAAAAAAGTGCATTTGATACGGTGACAGAAATTTTAAAACCAGAATGTTTTTATGTTGAATCTCATCAAATGATTTATCGTTCGATGCAAAGTTTGCAACAAAAGAATATGCCGATTGATATGTTGACGGTGGTGGAAGAATTGAGAATGCAGGAAAACTTGGATATCGTTGGGGGTGCTTATTATATTTCTAAATTAACCAATGTCGTTGTTTCTACTGCGAATATTGATGCACACGCAAGAATTGTTTTACAAAAATTTATTCAAAGAGAATTAATTAGAATTAGTGGCGAAGTGATTGCGAATGCCTACGAGGATAGCACCGATGTTTTTGATTTACTTGATGATAGTGAAACAAAAATGTTTAACATCACGAATAATTATTTAAAGAAAAATTTCGTTGATATTGGATTTGCTTTGGCAGCCGCAATTACAAGGATTGATGAATTAAGAACGAAGAAAGATGAAATATCTGGTGTACCAAGTGGCTTTGCAAGCTTAGATAGAATTACGTATGGTTGGCAGCCGACCGATTTAATTATTTTAGCGGCGCGACCTTCCGTGGGTAAAACTGCTTTTGCATTAAACTTAGCGCGTAATGCTGCTTTACATCCTACAAAACCGCAACCCGTGGGCTTTTTTAGTTTGGAGATGAGCGCGTCGCAATTGGTGCAACGTATTTTAAGTGCAGAGAGTGAAATTAAAATGGAGAAAATTTCAAGAGGTAAATTAGAAGATTACGAATACCAACAATTGCATGCAAAAGGTATTAAGCGATTAGAATCGGCCCCTATTTATATTGATGACACTGCAGCTTTGAACATTTTTGAATTCAGGGCAAAGGCGCGGAGGTTAGTGAACAAACACCAGGTTAAAATGATCATCATTGACTACTTGCAATTGATGAGTGGCTTGGGGGATCGTAATTCAAACAGAGAACAAGAAATTAGTAATATATCTCGAAGTTTAAAGGCCTTGGCCAAGGAATTAAATATTCCAATCATTGCTTTATCTCAGTTGAGTCGTGCGGTAGAAACAAGAAAAGAAAGTAAGATGCCGCAATTGAGTGATTTGAGAGAATCCGGTGCCATTGAACAAGATGCGGACATGGTTATGTTTATTTATCGTCCTGAATATTACGAGGTAATGAGTAATGAAATGGGAGAAAGCACACAAGGTGAAACCCATATCAGAATTGC
>SHWT01000004.1 GCA_009693715.1 Chitinophagaceae bacterium | reverse complement strand
TGTGTCTTTGGGCATGGCTACAAAAATATAAATTGCGCAAACCTACAAAATTTTACCGGAATTTGTCCCCTTTTACACCCTAAACATTTTTGTCCTTTTAAAATGCTACCTTCACTGCCAACTCAAGTTTATGGCAGTTATCAAAGAAGGGGCTAAAGCGCCTCAGTTTAAAGGTGTTGACCAACACGGCAATACAGTTTCCATCGCAGATTTTAAAGGTAAAAAGCTCGTTTTATACTTTTACCCAAAGGATGACACACCAGGATGTACTGCACAGGCCTGTAATTTGCGCGATAACTATAAAGCATTGCTAAAGAAAGGCTTACAAGTGCTAGGGGTGAGTGTGGATTCAGTTAAATCACATGAAAAATTCATCGAAAAGTACGATTTGCCTTTTTCTTTAATAGCAGATGAGGACAAAAAAATTGTAGATAAATACAATTTATGGGGTCAAAAAAAGTTCATGGGCCGCACTTATATGGGCACTACTCGAACTACATTTTTAATTGATGAAACAGGTATGGTTCGCTTTATCATTGACAAACCAGACACGAAGGACCACACAAAAGAAATTTTAGCGATTAGTGGTTGGTAAAAACCAACTTTCATCATATTTGACCACCCCGTTCCTTTTGGATACGGGGTGTTTTGTTTTTAAATCATTTTTTGAATTTGTAGGCAATAATTGGAAATTTATTGGAATAGTTTTTTTTACTGTCTGGCGTAATAATGTACTGAATTTATTTTCTGCTCCAAAGGATTTGAGATTAAAAACCATCCAATGAACAATTATTAATTTGCAAATACTAACTAAGTAAATTGATTTGTTAATATTTACACATGGTTTAAACTTTATTATTATTTTTACATCCAATTCGTTAAACCTTCCCCTATGACAAATAAGTTAAGCTATCTTTTAATGTTAAGCTTTTTAGCGGCTGCTTGTTCGAAAAGTTCAACAACAACTACGACAACACCTACTACCCCAATTGTAAGTGGGACAGTGCCTGATGTATATAAAAAAATATATGGTGCTTCCAGTATCACTTCCGATGGTACGTACATTTCGATAAAATCAAACGGCGCGCCTGACCATAAAAGTTCCTACTACGCAACGTCGAATGCCCTATACGATAATTTTTCAGGTGCCACTTTTGGCGGATACAATTTTTCAAAAAATCCAAATTCAATTGCTGAAAAATCTTACGTTTTTAAAATTCCCGTTGCTCCTAAAGTGGCCACGAATCATATGGCTACACCCTTAGGTGCCATTGGTATTTCATTGAATGGGGTTCCATTTTTTAATCAGTATGCTGGACCCAATCAGCCTTTAACAGGTGAAATAGTTTCCTTTGATCGCTACTGGGGTCACCCTGCACCTACGGGTCAATATCATTATCATGTGGAGCCACTTTATTTAACCACGGTTAAAGTGACAAAATCATCCTTATTGGGATTTTTATTAGACGGCTTCCCTGTGTATGGTCCTGAGGAAAATGGGGCATTGGTAGATAATTCAAAATTGGATGCTTACCATGGCCACACTACAGTTACTGCTGATTTTCCATCTGGTATTTATCATTATCATATTACGAATACGGACCCCTATATTAATGGTTCAGGTTATTACGGAACGCCTGGTACTGTTTCACAGTAAATGAAAGGGATTTTTTATATCAAATTTATTTTAGCTTGTATTTTTTTTCAAGCTTGTAATACCATAGATCCAACCCACTCATTTGATGTTCCAGTTGCGTCTGATACTTTGCAACCTGAAATTATTTTACCCAATCAATATTTAAATCGCAAGGAACAATTTTTATCCTTTCATCAGGATACGCTTTACTATCAAGATAAAAAATACAGTGGTTATATCTATGATCATTTTGAAAATGGCGACACCGCATATGTAGGAAGTTATTTAAATGGCATTGAGGAAGGAGTATTTAAAAAATGGTATCGGAATAATCAACTAGGGGAGTATAGAACCTTTCATTCAGGAAAAAAAGTAGGGAAGCATGTTGGTTTTTGGGAAGATGGCCAACCTAAATTTGAATTTAATTTTATGGATGGCGAACTGCAAGGCATTGCCAATGAATGGTATCGTAATGGCCAGCCCTATAAAGCATTTCATTATGAAACGGGGTATGAAAATGGCAGCCAAAAAATGTGGTGGGAAAATGGGATTATTCGCGCAAATTATGTGGTGAAACAAGGTAGGCGATATGGTTTGATTGGTTTAAAATTATGTATGACCCCACAGGATTCAATTGATTTTAAAATTAAATAATTGGGTATGCTAAAATATAGTGGCTTTTTTATTTTTTGTTTAATTGTATTAGCTGCGTGTAACAATCCAGCGAATAGCAATATGGCCCAAAAGAAGGACAGCTTAGTCACGCTTCCTTTTTTTAATCAACCTGATTGGACGCCGGAATGGATTAATCAAACTGACAGCGCGTATAATCAAATTCATACCATCCCTTCCTTTTCCTTTTTAAATCAAAATGGGAAAGTGGTGGATGAAAATGTAGTGAGCGGTAAAATTTATGTTGCTAATTTCTTTTTTACGAAGTGTCGTAATATTTGTCCAAAAATGACCAACAATATGCATTTATTGCAGGAGACTTTTAAATCAGACACAGCTATCCTCTTACTTTCTCATTCCGTCACTCCTGAAACAGATGACGTTAATGTATTAAATAAATATGCTATTGAAAATAAAGTAGATGCAGCAAAATGGCATTTGCTTACCGGCGATAAAAAGGCCATATATGGTTTAGCAAAACAGCAATATTTTGCAGGCGATACAGTAGGGTACTACCAATCAGGCAATGAGTTTTTACATACCGAAAATTTCATTTTAGTGGATCAGCATCGCCGCATTCGTGGGGTATATAACGGCACATTACCCGTAGAAATAAATCGTATTAAGGAAGATATTGCCATTTTGAAATCAGAAATTACGTCCAATTTACAATAAAATAGGACACTTTTTAATTAGTCAATTTTAATATTCCTTATATTCGCATATTATTATGGAATTTCAATTTGATAAATATTTTACCGTACTTCAAAATATTACTACTCGGTATTATTTACTAGCTGGGCTTGTATTTTTATTATTTTATGTTTTATTAAGAAATAAAATTCTTCCTAAAAAAATACAATCGCTCTTTCCTAAAAACAGTGACTATTTGCGTGAAATTGGGTACAGCACCCTTACCATGTTAATGTTTGCATTTATTCCTGTATTTTTTATTTATAACCCTGCAGTTAAAATTTATACTACCTTATATCCTAATATGAGTGATTATGGTTGGGTATATTATTTCGCAGCATTTCCTATTATGTTTGTGATCCACGACACCTATTTTTATTGGACGCATCGTATTATGCATCATAAAAGTTTATTTAATGTAATGCACTTAGTACATCATAAATCTACCAACCCTTCCCCTTGGGCTGCTTATGCATTTCATCCTTTGGAAGCAATTGTGGAAGTGGGAATTTTTGTGGTGTTTTTATTTACAATCCCAGTACACAGATCTCATATACTTATCTTTTTCCTTTTATCCATTATATATAATATATATGGTCATTTAGGTTGGGAATTATATCCAAAAGGTTTTAGTAAAAACTGGTTTGGTAAATGGATCAACACTTCCGTAAACCATAACCAACACCATAAATACTTTAAAGGTAATTATGGCTTATACTTTTTATTCTGGGATCGCATCATGGGCACCATTCGCCCCGATTATGACGAAGCATTTGAGGAAGTTAAAAACAGATAACTGAGCATATTTCCTCTAATGGAGGTCGCAATCTGCGTCCTCCATTAGAGAAAACTTATTAAGCTGCAACAAATCGCTTAATTTTTTTCCGATTTACATTTTTTTCTGCATACCACATTTCGTAATTGCTTTGCAAGTTTATCCAAAATTCAGGGGTATTGTTAAATGCAACTGATAGTTTAATTGCTAATTCAGGACTAATGCCTGCTCTTTCATTTACAATTGCAGACAAATTAACTCTTGCAATACCAATTCCATCTGCTACCTCGGTGATGGTTAATGCATATTCCTTTATAAAAAGTTCTCTTAATATTGCGCCTGGGTGAGCGGGTGCTAATTTTCTTATTTTTGTGCTCATTTGCATTATTTTAAATTCATTAATGATAATCAACAAGGTTTAAATTCACAATATTAGGTCTTTCAAATTTAAAAATCATTCTTAAGTTTCCTGTAATATTTAATGACCAGTATGCTTCATAATCTCCTTTAAGTTTATGAATATTTTTTCCTAGCGCTATGATATCTTTGTCTTCAGTGATAGCATCTAAAGCTGTCATAATCATTTCTATCTTAATTAAATATCTTCTATCTAATAGCGCTGCATCGCCTTCCTCATAAAATTTCCTTAAACCTTTATGTGTTATTGATGTAATCATTTAGTAATGTTACACCGTCATGTGTAATATTACACATTATATTTGAAAAGAAGTAATAATACTTAATAAAGTGGGGTAATTTGTACCTATTTCGCCAGTACATACACCGCCCAGCTCATGAAATAGGCGAGGCCGGTCATCATAAAAAATTGAATGGTGGGCCATTTCCAGGATTGTGTCTCCCGCTTTACCACAGCAAGTGTACTCATACATTGCATGGCCAATACATAAAATATCATAAGAGATAAAGCAGCTGCAAAGCTATATACCTTGGTGCCATCAGGTCGCACAGCTGCTTTTAATTTATCACGTAAGGAACTATTGTCCGACTCCTCCACACTATACAAAGTAGCCATGGTGCCTACAAATACTTCTCGCGCCGCAAAGGAAGTGATTAGTGCGATGCCTATTTTCCAATCAAATCCCAATGGGGCAATGAGGGGTTCAATTTTTTTACCCATAATACCTGCGTAGGAATTTTCTAATTTTTCAGTATTGTATTCGCGATCCATTTGCTTTTGTTGCACTTTATTCAGCTTTGATGCACCATTCGTAATTGAAATTTGTTGTGCATACTTCTCTTCCACCATCTTCATTTTCTCTGCAGGTCCGTAACTACTTAAAAACCACAATAACAAACTAATGACGATAATTACCTTACCTGCATCTCTTACAAAGATGGTTGCCTTTTGGATCATTGTCGTTCCTGCATTTTTCCACAGAGGCGCGCGGTATAAGGGTAGTTCTAATATAAAATAACTCTTCTCTTTTATATTGATAAATAATTTTAAAACAAGACTCGCTAGTAATGCCATTACGATGCCCATTACATATAATCCCATCATGACCAATCCCTGTAAGCTTAAAAATCCAAAATATAGTTTATCGTCAATCACCAATGATATCAAAATAGTGTACACTGGTAATCTTGCACTGCAACTCATAAAAGGCGTTACCATGATAGTCAGTAATCTTTCTTTTTTATTTTCAATATTACGCGCACTCATAATCGCAGGCACCGCACAGGCAAATCCACTAATCATGGGCATTACACTTTTTCCATTGAGGCCCACCTTACGCATGAGCCTATCACTTAAAAAACTTATACGCGCCATGTATCCTGTATCTTCAAGCAATGTAATCAAGCCAAATAGGATCATGATTTGAGGTACAAATATTACAATGCCGCCAATCCCTGCCACCAATCCATTCACTAGTAAATCCGCCCACCAAACATTGGGGAGTATTGCATTTAAATAGGTGGTCACATTGGTGAATATCCACTCAATCCCATCCATCGGGAATTTGGCCATCCAAAAAACGGACTGAAACAAAATAAACAAGACTGAAAATAAAATAGCGTATCCACCCACGCGGTGTAAAAATATATTATCTAATTTTTCTGATCTTTTCTTTTTCGCAGTGGGGTCGGGCGCCACCACGCGATTTTTCATGATCTCTTGTATACGACTGTAGCGTTGTAAAATTTCCTGCGCTTGCGTTTTTGTATGATTAAAATTGTGATCAATTTCAATTTGCTCAATGGTTTGTTGCATTTCATCGTCTAATGGAAATGCTTCGTGATGCATTAAATAATGTAATGCAGTGTATTCACTATATGTTGGGTATAATTTTTTGAAATCATTGATGGCTTCTGGCGCTAATGCTTTGTTGTCAATAAAACTTTCGACATTTTTAGCACGCGGTGTTTGTATGATTGTATTTAATGCTGCTTTTAATTCTTGTAAACCTTTATTTTTTCTAGCATCTACTGCTACTACTGGGATGCCTAAATCTGTTTGTAATCCTGCAATATCTATTTTGATTCCTTTTTTTGCAGCAAGGTCATTCATCGTAAGGGCCAATACCACCGGAATTTTTAAATCTATTATTTGGCTACAAAAAAGTAGGTTGCGTTTTAAATTACTCGCATCTGCTATTAATAGTATGACATCTGTCTTAACATCAGGATCAACACCCATCAATACTTTATAAGCAACCCATTCATCTTCTCTTTTTGGATAAAAACTATAGGTGCCGGGCAAATCAATTAAAGTGGTTGGCTGATCGCCTATAACCATTAGACCTGTTTTTTTATCAACGGTGACGCCAGGGAAATTACCTACTTTTTGGTGCAGGCCAGTGAGTGCATTAAATAGGGAGCTTTTCCCAGAATTGGGGTTCCCGACAAGTGCGATATGTAAACTGGCGTTCATGAGGGGCAAAGCTAACTTTTAAGATTGGGTATAGCTTACGAAATAGGAAATTGAGAACTGCCCTAAAAATGATTAAAATCATAGCTTTGAATTTCAACTACCTCGCCATTGGGTTATTCAAGATCAATCTTAGCCCATCGCTTAATTTTCTTATTAGGTATTTGATAAATTGCTACTAATTCCTAGCTGCTTTGCTTATTTTTGTTACACAAACAGCTATTATGCGTAAAATACTCGGGTTGGTTTTTATTTTGTTACCTTTTATTGGCTTGGCTCAAAAATTAACAAAGGCTGATAAAGTGCTTATTCAAAATGTACAAAATCATATCAAGTATTTAGCAAGTGATGATCTTGAAGGACGTCGTGCGGGTTCGGTAGGTGAACAAAAAGCGGTCGACTATATTGTTGCACAATACCAAGCTTTGGGGATACAACCCATGGGTGTGGATGGCTATATTCAACCATTCCCAATTGATGAAGGAAAGCGTTTAACAGCAGGTTCGTTTTTGAACATCAATGGTGAAGCACTTGTATATGATAAAGAATTTATTCCATTGTCCAATAGTGGATCAGGAAAATTTAATTCAAATGCAGCGATTGCATTAAATGAATCAAAGCAGGTTTGGTTCAAGGATTTAAATGAAGTATTGGATGCTGCGGTGACCAATCCGCATTTTGATTTGAATCAATGGATCATTGATTTTACAAAAGAAGTAAAAGCAAAAGGTGCAAGCGCTTTATTTTTATATAACAAAGGAACTTTTGTCGACAATATTCAATTTAATAAATTTGATACTGCCGCGTCTTTGTCTATCCCAGTCGTTTATTTTACAAGGAATGCTTGGTTGAAACATTTCAATGATGATATTGATACTTATAAAATTAATGCGAACATTGAATTTGAACACGCCACTCGAACGGCACATAATGTTGCAGCCTTTATTGATAACAAAGCCACCAATACGGTTGTTATTGGCGCGCACTTGGATCACTTAGGCTACAATGAAGATCGCAATGCATTAGATATTAGTAATGCAATTCGCAATGGTGCTGATGATAATGCAAGTGGTACGAGTGCGATCATTGAATTGGCTAAATTACTAAAGAAAAAATCACCTAAAAATAACAACTATTTAATCCTACATTTTTCGGGAGAGGAGTTAGGATTGTTTGGAAGTAAGTATTGGTTAGAACACCCAACCTATAAGGGCAATTTAAATTACATGATTAATTTGGATATGGTGGGCAGGTACGATACCGCACGTAAACTAACAGTGGGTGGGTATGGTACTTCAACAAAATGGGCTGAGGTATTGGCTAAAACACCAACTAGTTTATTAACGCATTATGATAGTGCTGGCGCGGGTCCTAGCGATCATGCTAGTTTTTATCGTAAGGATATGCCTGTGTTGTTTATGTTTACTGGCAGTCATAGTGATTATCACAAAGCCACGGATGATTGGGATAAAATTAATTATTCAGGCGAAGCATCCATCATTCAATATGTACATAACATCATTAAAAATACGGATGCTGCAGGCAAACTTGATTTTTTAAAAACACGTGAAAATTCCATGGGCAAAAGCAATAAATTTACGGTGAGTTTAGGGGTCATGCCCGACTATGCTTTTACTGGTACAGGTGTTCGTATCGAAGGGGCAACACCAGGAAAATTAGCAGAGCGTTTGGGTTTAAAAGGGGGCGATATATTAGTACAGTTGGGTGATTATAAGTTGGTAGATGTGATGAGTTATATGACGGCGCTTTCGAAATTTAAAAAGGCAGATAAAACAACACTTGTATATAAGAGAGGTACAGATGAAGTGAAATTAAATATTGAATTTTAACACAGCCGATGGCCTTGCTATTAGCCGATAGTTATATAAATTTATAAAGTGAGCGGTAAATTAATTTTAGATCAGGACGCAATTAACGAAAATGATTTCGAGGGTTCTCGCATCTTAGGTATTTCTGCGCCTATCAAAAATTATCAATTCTGTATTTTATTAAATCAATACATGGGTTTTGAATTCAGGTTTAATCCTGATCATGAAATTGCTTTAAAAAGAAAAAACAGAACCTACTATTTTTCCATGTATGAAGGAACTGAACCCACTACTTCCATTCAGCATTTTGTTTACCACAACCAATTTGATGGGGAATATTTATTGCCCGAGCTCAAACACATGGATTTTATTTGGTGGATAAGAGGGGAGTGGATCGAGGATGAAAAAGTAAATGATATTTTACAAACAGTTCGCGGCATCAAAGGCGTTCAAATGGTTGCCGAACTCACCCCTGATCAAATCAAAAATAAAGGACATTTAATTTTTGAATAATTCGCAGCAATATAATAGGCACTCAAAAGTCTGATTTTATTTCCCCGCGTAATCATATATGATTGGTCAACTATTTTTAGGTACCATACTATCCTTCCTTTATTCCTAGTCCTTATTGATATAAATTCTTTTTTCCATCGCAGCACTGCAGCTGCCAATAGGCTCGGTATATTGAATGCCTAAATCCTTTAAAATAGTTTGTACTTCCTGTAATGCATGGGGTGCTATTGCGATTAATAAGCCGCCATTGGTTTGTGGATCGGGTAATAATTTGGTCGCTTCTTCCTCGTCAATGCCTGCCTCAAAAACCACACCTGCACTGCAGGAGCTCCAATTACGCGCGGTGGCTCCTGGGATTGTTTTTTGTGCGATATAAGTTCTTACTGCTGGAATGATCGGAATTTTATTGTAATGTAGGGTGGCTGATAAATTACTTCCTTCCATCATCTCTGTTAAATGTCCTAATAATCCAAAACCGGTTACATCGGTCATCGCATGCACGTCTTTTCTTTTTCCCAATGCTTCTCCGGCTTTGTTAATGGTAGTTAATTGTTTAACTAAAAATTTTAAATCTTCTTCAGTTAATAATCCTCTTTTTTGTGCAGTTGCCATGATACCCACCCCTAATGGTTTGGTCAATATTAATACATCACCTTGCTGCGCAGTATCGTTTCTTTTTAAATTTTCAATTGCTATAATTCCATTTACCACCAAACCAAAAATGGGATCTTGACTATCAATACTATGTCCGCCTGCAATAACAATACCCGCTTCAGCACAGGTTTTGCGCGCACCTTCCATTACCTTAGCTGCTTCACTTGCAGGTAGTGAAGCGAGTGGCCAACCCAATACTGCCAAAGCAAATATAGGTTTCCCGCCCATGGCATACACATCACTAATAGCATTGGCTGCTGCAATTTGTCCAAAAGAAAATGCATCATCTACAATCGGCATAAAAAAATCGGTGGTACTTATCACCGCCGTTTTTTCATCTATTTGATAAACCGCAGCATCATCTCTACTATCATTCCCCACTAACAATTGAGGTACATTACTTTTAGTACCAACATTGTGCGCAGCTAAAATTTCAGAAAGTATGGCTGGTGAAATTTTACAACCACATCCGCCGCCTTTTGAATATTGTGTTAATTTATATTCCATTGTATTTTTCTTTATTCGCTAATTATTTTAATTAATTGTAATTCCATTTTTTGCAAAGTCAACGCTTCTCCTTCGGTTAACCATAAATTTAACGATGCGCTTAATGACGCCGCTAATTTTTTTTGCATTGTTTTTACATCCCAATCCTTGCCAGTAATTTGTTTTAAGGAAACTGGATTCCCGGCCTCATTTGAAAAATGGGTCTGGTTGATATTCAATCCAATCCCAATGACGGTCCAAGTCCAATGGGTTCCGCGCACCATGTTTTCAATCAATATGCCCCCTGCCTTTCTGTCACGCCAATAGATATCATTGGGTTTTTTGATTTTGGTCTCCTCCCCAGCAAATTCCATAAAAAAAGCCTGCGCCCCCAGGGCCACGGCTGCCGAGAAACCCAACTGCTTGCTTGGGACCCAATTTTTACCCTGTTTTAGGGTATTTAACTCCAAAATATAGGTGCAAAGTAGGTTTTCGCCCCGCTGACTCTCCCAAATTCGGCCATGTTGCCCCTTCCCATTCGTTTGAAAATCAGTCTGGTACACACTGCCAGATAAGGCCTTTTGGGCATGAATCTGCTCCATGGCATACATATTGGTACTATCTATTTCAAACAGTTCAATAAGCGGCTCCCCTAATGTGATAATTGGTGTGGCAGGTGACAAAGAATTGCTATTTTTGTAAAGTTAGCATAGAATAATATTTAATTTATTAATCTTTAGACTAATAAAGCAATAACAAATAAATAAAAAGCATCATTGGAACATCTTACGGCATTAAAAAATCGACCAAAATCGTCGACACCTCAAATTACGCGCAACGCTAAAATATTCAAAACCATTATTAAAGCCATTGAGGATAAAAAAGGCGAAAATATCATTAGCATGGATTTAAGAAAAATTCATGAAGCAACGACCGATTTTTTTATCATTTGTGAAGCAAACAATACCACACAATTAAAAGCAATTGCTGATAATGTGGAATATGAAGTGAAAACAAATTGTTCCGAATGGGCATACAAAAGTGAGGGCAAAACCGCTGCGCAATGGTTACTTATTGACTACATTAATATCGTTGTTCATATTATGCATCCCGAGTCCAGAAATTTTTATCGGTTAGAGGAAATGTGGAGTGACGCGGATACAAAAATGCATGACTTGTAAACTATTTTAATAAAAGCATTGTTATTATAAAAACAAACATTTGCTCCTGTTGAAATTAAAGCGATTTCATTAGGGGCATTCGAAAAAATAAATATCGATTATGATTCCTGATAATAAAAAAAAGAAAGGTTCGCCATTGGGTGATGGTCCTAAGTTACCTAAGTTCAATTTGTATTGGATTTACGGGTTAATTGCGATCTCTCTATTGTCTGCGCGTTTTTTTCAAATGGCACCTGAAATTCGTCTTACGACTGAACAGGAGTTTAAGCAAGTAATGCTTTCTAATGGGGATGTGGAGCGTATCGATTTGGTACAAAATAAGGAGTTGGTTCGTGTATATATCAAACCAGATAGTATTGGAAAAGATTTTTATGTTCAAAAATTAAAAACAAAAATTGACAAAGCCAAAGTAAAGGGCGTGCCTTTATTTGAGTTTAGTGTTACAGATTGGAATAGTTTCAATGAACGCTTACAAAAATTTTATGAGCAAAAAGGAATTACTGAAATTCCTCAAAATACAGTGAAGGAAGGAGAGTGGTTTGGTCCAATAGCAAATACTATTTTTTCATTTGTTTTAATTATTGTGGTTTGGGTGGTATTGATGCGTAAGATGGGCGGCGGCGGAGGAAGTGGCGGTGGCCCTGGCGGTATTTTTAATGTTGGAAAATCAAAGGCTACTTTATTTGAAAAAGGCGGCACGAAGGTGAATATTACTTTTGCAGATGTTGCAGGATTAGAGGAAGCAAAGGAAGAAGTGATGGAAATTGTTGACTTCCTAAAACAACCAAAAAAATATACAGCACTCGGTGGTAAAATTCCAAAGGGGGCATTATTAATCGGTCCTCCAGGTACGGGTAAAACCTTATTGGCGAAAGCGATGGCGGGTGAAGCGCAAGTGCCATTTTTTAGCTTAAGTGGATCTGATTTTGTAGAGATGTTTGTGGGTGTGGGTGCAAGTCGTGTACGTGATTTGTTTAAACAAGCGCGTGAAAAAGCACCTTGTATTATTTTCATTGATGAGATTGATGCGATTGGTCGCGCACGTGGTAAAAATGCCATGATGAGCAATGACGAACGTGAAAATACATTGAACCAATTATTAGTGGAGATGGATGGCTTTGGTGGAGATACAGGTATTATTATTTTAGCTGCGACGAATCGTCCTGATGTATTGGATAGCGCTTTACTAAGACCAGGTCGTTTTGATCGTCAAATATCCATTGATCGTCCTGATGTTAAAGGCCGTGAGGAAATATTTAAAGTGCATTTAGGTCCAATTAAAGTTTCTGAAAATTTAGACGTGCATAAATTGGCGGAACAAACACCAGGTTTTGCGGGTGCTGACATTGCCAATGTTTGTAATGAAGCAGCATTGATTGCAGCAAGAAAAGGAAAGACGGGTGTGGAGATGAAAGATTTTCAAGACGCCATTGATAGAGTGATTGGTGGATTAGAGAAAAAGAATAAAATTATTTCTAAGGAAGAAAAAGAAGTCATTGCTTATCATGAAGCTGGTCATGCAATTTGTGGTTGGTTTTTAGAGCATGCCTATCCATTATTAAAAGTAACGATTGTGCCTCGTGGTACTGCTGCATTAGGTTATGCGCAATACACACCCAAGGAGCAATACTTGTATACGATTGAGCAATTAACGGATCAAATGTGTATGACTTTAGGTGGGCGTGCTGCAGAACAAATTTTCTTTGGTCGCATATCCACTGGGGCATCTAATGATTTACAACAAATCACCAAGATGGCTTATTCGATGGTGACTACTTATGGGATGAATGATAAAATTGGTAACGTCAGTTTTTACGATCCTTCTCAAGAAAATACTTTCCAAAAACCTTTTAGCGAAGAAACTGGAAAAATTATTGATGAGGAAGTGCGCAAGATGATTGATGCTGCTTATCAAAGAACCTTAGGATTGCTAACCACTAAAAAAGCGGAAGTAGAAAAATTAGCAAAAGAATTATTAGACAAAGAGGTATTACATAAAAGTGATGTGGAAGCTTTAATTGGAAACCGTCCATTTGAGGAAGAAAAAGTGGTGACTTTTGATGTAGAAGAAGGTAAGAATAAAATCACTACCGAGGAAACTACGGTGGCTGATGCAGCTTCGACCGAACAAGTGATTGCCGCTACTCCAGAACAGGCTAGCGTTGCAAGTTTTGAACAAGCTATCGTTGCAAGTCCTGAGCCGGCTAGCGTTTCATCTACTGAACAAACTATTGAAGCTGATGACACTGAAAAACCAAGTGCGGCTTAAGTATAAAAAATGAGTAATGGAATCACAAGGCGCAAGAAGTAAAATATTACAAAAAATTAAACAGGCCCTCAAGGATCCTGTGCCTGTACCTTTTCCGGATCAAGTGGCGGAAACGCCTATATTTTATCCGACGGATCAGGAATTGACAATTGAATTTGCGCAAAAATTTACGGAGTTATTAGGTAAGTTTGTTTACTGTGCCGATGAAGCTGAATTAGTCAATCAATTGAGTGGGTTAATAAAAGCCAATAATTGGGAAAAAATTTATTCTATTGAGGCAGGTTGGTTAGATGATATGAAGGAATACCATTTTGATCCCGTGAATACAGATGATTTGGCTGGATGCGATGCTGCTATTACTTTATGCGATCATTTAATTGCTAGAACTGGAACGATTGTATTGAGTAGCCAGCAATTAAGTGGGCGAACCACCAGTGTGTATGCGCCTATTCATATTTGTATTGCTTACACGCATCAATTGTTATTTGATGTCTCAGATAGTTTGGCGCAGTTCAAAAAGGAAGCAGATGTAATCCCGAGTATGATTAGTTATGCCACAGGGCCTAGTCGTACAGCAGATATTGAAAAAACCTTGGTAGTGGGGGTGCATGGTCCAAAAGAAGTGTATTGTTTTTTGGTTGATAAATTAATGGATTAGGCAATGCGTATTATAAAAATTGGTTTTTAAAGCCCATTTACATGGAATTAGCACAGGGTAAAAAAATATATTTCCTTTCTGATTTCCATTTGGGAGCACCGAATGCAATCGCTAGCCGTGAAAGAGAGCAGCAGTTGGTACAATTTTTTAAACAGGCCAAAACAGATGCTGCAGCCATTTTTATTGTCGGTGATATTTTTGATTTTTGGTTTGAATACAAAACAGTGGTACCCAAGGGCTTTGTTCGGTTATTAGGTTGCTTGGCCGAGATGAGCGACGCAGGAATTCCATTACATATTTTTACAGGTAATCATGATTTATGGATGCGTGATTATTTGACACAGGAGCTAAATGCTAATGTATATTTTGAACCCAAGCGATTTGAATTTGCTGGAAAGAAATTTTTTATAGGGCATGGGGATGGTTTGGGCCCAGGCGATCAAGGATATAAATTCATTAAAAAAATATTTACCAATCCGGTTTGTCAATGGCTGTTTGGTTGGTTGCATCCTGATATGGGTATTCAATTAGCCAACTATTTTAGTGGGAAGAGTAGGGCTAAAACCGGAGGCAGTGACGAGCAGTTTTTGGGGGAGGATAAGGAATGGTTAATTATTTATACCAAACAAAAAGCAAAGGAGATGGATGTGGATTATTTTATTTTTGGACATCGACATTATGCGATTGATTTTAAAATAAATGAAACAACAAGATATATTAATTTAGGGGATTGGATTCGCCTTTACACTTATGGTGTTTTTGACGGAACTACGATGCAATTGTTGGAGTGGAAAAAATTATAATAAATTCAATGTTATGCAACTAGACCAAGAATTATTGAGCAATCCAATTCGCAGCTATTTTTATATTTTGGCTATTTTATTAGCCACTTTTATTTTCAAAAGATTTATCTCCCGTTTTTTTGCCAGCTTAATTTATACCTGGGTTGATAAAAAAAATCATTCTGAATTACGCAAAAGTCATGTGCATCGTTTGGTAGTGCCTATTGAACAATTTTTACTTTTTTTAGTAGCAGTTATTGCATTGTATGAATTAAAATTTCCTGTATTATGGGACGTGCATTTATTTAAAGTGAGTTTGCAACAGGCGATAGAGTCTATTATTAAATTAGTTTTCATTATTTTATTAATTAGGGTGTTTATTCGAACACTTGAATTTGTGGCAATCATATTGGAAGAAAAATCAAAATTAACCAAGTCGCTTTCAGATGATCAGTTGGTTTTATTTTTTCGTGACTTTTTTAAAGTCATAATATACATTATTGGCGTGTTGTTAATTTTGCGCTATGTATTCAATGAAAATATCGGCAATCTGGTTACCAGCTTAAGTATCGTGGGTGCGGCTGTGGCCTTATCTATGCGCGAGAGCTTGGAAAATATCATTGCCTCCTTCATCATATTTTTTGACAAACCCTTTTCGGTGGGGGACTTAGTGAAAGTAAATAATTTTACTGGCACCATTGAAAAAATTGGATTAAGAAGTACGCGAATTCGCACACAGGACAAAACCTATATTACGGTTCCTAACAAACAAATGGTGGATACCATTGTTGATAATATTAGCTGCAGAACAGAGCGTAAAATTGAAATGGATTTACAAATAAGCGTACACACTTCTGCAGATGCTTTGACGCATCTCGCATCCTATATGCGTTCCGAAATCGCAAAACACAATGTGATAATTAACAGTTCGGTTTTTGTTTCAGATGCGGGTAAACAATTTCATACCATTCACATTGAATGTTTTATTTCAGTGGATACTGATTTCGATATTTTTCAGCAATTACGTGAAACCTTAAATTTGAAAGCGGTGGAATATGCCAATGCGCATCAAATTAATTTTTCCGAAAAAGGGTAGTTATAAATTTTCTTTTAGCGTCATTAAAAAACTTTTTAAGTTTTTTAAACTGTTTAAAACAGCGATATTTTTTTCCGCCTTTTCCTTATTATTTTTTAAATAAGTTTTTGCGCCATCAATGGAATATTTTTTTTCACGAAGAAGGAAGTAAATTTGTTTTAATAATTCAATATCCTGTACGCGGAATAAGCGATCCCCTTTACGCGTTTTGCGCGGTTGAATTTGTTTGAATTCTTTTTCCCAATATCGGATTAAGGAAGTGTTTACATTAAACCAATGGGCTACTTCGCCAATAGGATAGTATAATTTTTTTTCCAATATTTCCGCCGAGGGGATGTTTACTTTACCCATTTCTGCATCCATGGATGCAAATGATTTACGTCCCCTTTTTTGAATAGTGTTAGTGGTGTTTAAATGTTGCGCCGATCTTGATACTAGTGGTAAGTCATCTTCGGCTACTTGCGTTAAAATGGCAGCTGCATAGGCTGGAGCAACGGCTTGCTTTACAACTGAGTTTGCATGCTTATTTGATTTAATGGATTTACGCGCAGCAATAGGAACAGGGCTACTCCTTTCATTTCCAAATAAGTCCAATTGTTGTAAATCTCTTGCCATAGTTCAAAGTTAGGGTTCTATTTAATTGAACTCGTCCTTATAAATGATTGGTGGATAAATTGTTAAGTAATCTGTATTTTTGTATATGCGCCTGTTTATCCTTACTGAATCTGATTTTGACATTCCTGCATTGGTAATTTATCAAAAAATAGTTGATATCATTATTGCTGGCAATGCTTCGGCGCAATTGCATTTTTATATTGTTGGTGACCACATCCCACCTCATTTTCAGGAGGTATATACAGCCAACGAAAGCAATGTCACCATTATCAAAACAAGGGAGGCGCAACAATTGGTTGGTCAAGTGACCAATGCCATAGTTGTGCATTTTGGCGCCATTTTAAAAGGAAGTACATCTTTTCCGAATTATTTTATTCCTTTAACTTATCCAAACATTGACAAAACAGCCTCCCTTTTTAATAAAATCCGACAACAACATAAATTCAATAAGCTCATAAAAAAGTCGGCCGGTGTATTTTATATTAACCAATGGGCGGAAGCTGCTTTTAATAGCCACTATAAAAAAGAGGGGTTGCATTTTCAACATACTGCTTTGCCTACTGTTGTCCCACCGGTATTCGATTGGCTTATCTTATCTGAAACCAAATCAGATTTGACGCAGGGTTCAAATTATTTTATGTGTTTTATCAATCCAGCTAATTTTGTTGCCACTTTAAAAGAGTTTTCACATTTTAAAAAATGGCAACAAACTACAATGGCGATGGTTTTTGTTTTTGATACCTATCCCCAATGTGCTTTCGCGCATAGTTTATTGAAAGGCTATAAATACAAAGAATCTATTTATATTAAATGTATTCATGAAGTAAAAATGGAGTGGATTGCTGCATCCTATGCAATTTTTTGGGGGCATATCAATTTTAACAAAACTTCTTGGATACAATGGGCCATTCATTATGATGTACCCCATTTGATAGATCAAAAAAATAATATTCCTGAATCCTGGCTAAGGGCTGGCGAAGTTTTTGCATTTGATGTATCCCAGTCTTTGTCGGATCATTTTAAATTATATTATAGAGATGAAGTATATCGCCAAGCGCGCGCCAATATGGGAACAGAGTGGTTGTCTAATTTAGAAATGATTGCCCCAGCAAATGGGACTGTTAAAATTCCCGCTGACTTAAAACCTTAGGGTGTATCTTAAGCAATAAAATAGTATTTTTGCCCTACAAAAATTACATTATGCATCAATCTACTATTAATGTTCTGATAGATTTAGACGAACAAAAAATTCCACAAAATATTAAATGGTCTGCTTCCGATAGCACTGCAAATGAAACACAAGAGGCCAGAGCAATGATGCTTACTTTATGGGATCCTACCGATAAAACTGCTTTGCGTATTGATTTATGGACAAAGGATATGATGGTGGATGAAATGGCCGACTTTTTCTATCAAAATTTAATGGGCATGGGTGAAACCTATTTAAGAGCAACACAGGATGAAGCAATCGCAAATGACTTTAAAGAGTTTGCCTATTCGTTTTATAAAAAATTTAGTGCAAGTCAAATAGCACAAAATAAATAAATAATTTAAGTTATGAGTTTAGAAACTGAAGTGATGTCCTTATTGAAGGATGCAATGAAAAATAAGGATGAAGCAATGTTAAGAGGCTTAAGGGCCATCAAAGCTGAAATTATAAAAGCAAAAACCGATCCCGGAGCCAATGGTGAAATATCCCCTGACACGGAATTAAAGTTGTTGCAAAAATTAGTAAAGCAACGTAAGGACTCCTTAGCTATCTATGAACAACAAAGTAGACCGGATTTGGCAGTGAAAGAATCAGAAGAGATTGCCATTATCGAAAAGTTTTTACCAGCGCAAATGAGTGAGGAGGACGTGAAAGCGGCTGTAAAAGGTATTATTACTGAACTAGGCGCATCAGGCCAACAGGATTTGGGTAAAGTAATGGGCCTTGCCACCAAACAACTTGCAGGGCAAGCAGATGGTAAAATAATTTCGGCGATTGCGAAATCACTACTTACTACTTAATTATGTGGTTAGATATTTTAACAGGCACCCTATTGATTGTTGCAATTCTGCAAGGCTTACGTAATGGTTTAATCAAAGCGATACTTTCCTTTTTTTCATTTTTCATAGGGCTAATTGTTGCCTATCAATTAGCAGGTTGGGTAGCGAGCGTATTAAAACAATATACAAAAATAGAAAGCCATTGGCTGCCTTTTATCTCCTTTATAATTGTTTTGTTAGTGGTATTATTTTTAATCAGATGGGTTTCTGGTTTATTACAGCAAACCGCGGACCTTTTAATGTTAGGCTGGCTGAATAAATTATTGGGTATTGTACTCTATGGTTTTATTTACTTTACTATTTGGAGCGCCTTGGTCTATTTTTTACAAATCTTAGGGGTGCTGGAGGCGGAAAAAATGAAAGATGCGTATAGTTATTCCTACTTGCAAAAGTGGTGGCCCTATTGTATGGAAAAGATGAGCCACTGGCTGCCCTTTATCAAAACAACCATTGGCACTTTTTCAAATCCCTTTACCTAGCCAGTGGTAGCTAACAACGAATGGATAGTGAGTCGATTTATCTTCATTTAAACGCTTTTTTGCTCGTTATAATTTCGTTAAATTTTGTATTG
This sequence comes from Chitinophagaceae bacterium, assembly GCA_009693715.1. Taxonomy (GTDB): domain Bacteria; phylum Bacteroidota; class Bacteroidia; order Chitinophagales; family Chitinophagaceae; genus Sediminibacterium. The sequence goes on along the minus strand of SHWT01000004.1, from coordinate 26,958 downwards.
TTTAAGCTGTTTAAAATTACCCTATTTTGGCATTATTTACAATGATTTAAGTATCTTTAACCGCATTATAAAATAGTAAATTACGCATTAAATAATAGTGGGTAATTTATCTGTTCAACTTAAGATATGATGGAATACGAAATACAAAAAGACGGAAAATTTAATTACCTGGAGGTAGGCGAGGGGGAAACCCTTATGCTTTTACATGGCCTATTTGGGGCACTCAGTAATTTTTCTGGTTTAATTGAAAAATTCAGACACACCCATAAAGTGGTGGTCCCTATATTGCCATTGTTCGATTTGGATTTATTACATACCACTGTCACTGGGTTGGCTAAGCATGTGGAAAAATTCATTGAAGCAAGGGGGTATCAAAATATTCATTTATTAGGCAATTCCCTTGGAGGGCATGTAGGGTTGGTATATATTTTAAAACATCCTGCAAAAATAAAGTCACTTATTTTAACTGGCAGTAGCGGGTTGTATGAAAATGCCATGGGCGATACCTATCCTAAACGTGGCGATTATGAATACATTAAAAATAAAACAGCGCAAACATTTTATGATCCTAATGTAGCCACGAAGGAATTGGTGGATGAGGTTTTTGAAATTACATGTAATCGTATAAAAGTGATTAAAGTACTTGCCTTGGCAAAAAGTGCTATTCGAAATAATTTAGGCGCTGAGTTAAAAGAAATAAAACAACCCACTTTATTAATTTGGGGTAAAAACGATTGTGTGACACCACCAATGGTGGGCGAGGAGTTTAATAAATTAATTCCAAATAGTCAGTTGCACTTTATAGATAAATGTGGTCACGCACCCATGATGGAAGTGCCAGATGAATTCAATTCAATTTTGGAAAAGTTTTTAACTGAACTACCTAAATAAATAATTTGAAATGTTAGCTTCCTCCATCGCAATATCAAATTTTCCTTTGCTTCATTTTGAAGATACGGCTTCCTTTGCATTACAATGTATGGAGGATTATGATATACAGCATCTGCCATTAGTGAAGGAGGAATTTTTTGTTGGATTGGTCAACAAGGAAGACCTTTTAAATCTTGCTGCTGATCAAACATTAATTCATTTGGCCGACCAGCTTACCCGCTTTGGCATTTTAGGTTCCATGCATTTTACTGCGGCTTTGAATTTGTTTTCTAAAAATGCGCTATCACTTTTACCAGTGTTAAATGAGCAACAGGAATGTACTGGGGTGATACTTCAAAAAAATTTAAATGATTTGTTGGCTCAATTTTTAGGCGTGGATCATCCGGGTGCCATCATTGTAGTTTCAGTGTCACCTTATCAATATTCACTAGCCGAGTTAAGCCGACTGGTTGAAACAAATAATGCGCAAATATCCCAGTTAAACACCCATTTCGACGAGGCAACTGGGGCACTTATTATTACGATCAAGTTAAATAAAGATGAAGCGGATATAATTATAGCCACGCTTCAAAGATACAATTATCAAGTAGTTCATTATTTTGGTAACACCATTATGCATAATGATATTGAAGATCACTACCACCACTTAATGAACTATTTAGATGTTTAAGATTTTTCGATGCTCCTTTCTTTTATTATTTTTTATCATAAGTGTTGCTGCTAATTTGAAAGCGCAGATTCGTATAAACGCCATACAGGTGGAAGGAAATAATCGAACAAAAAATTATATTTTATTAAGAGAGTTACCTTATCATGTGGGCGATCAAATTAACAAGGACTCATTATCTATTTTAAATACACTATCACAACAGCAACTTTTTAATACTGCTTTATTTTTATCTGTTAAAGTGACGCCTATTTATCCAGTAAGAAATGATAGTAGTATTGTTGACATACAAATTCAAGTAAAGGAAAGATGGTATTTTATACCAAAACCCTATTTCAAGTGGATAGATCGTAACTTTAATCAATGGTGGACTGAACAAAACCGAAGTTTGGATCGGGTTAATTACGGCGTCACTTTGAGTCAAAAAAATGCCACTGGTAATAATGACAAATTAGTTATTGGATTTATTGGCGGGTACACACAACAAAATATCATTCAATATCAATTACCTTTTTTTGATAAAAAATTAAAATATGGTGTTGGTGGAGGTTGGCAAAATTACAACCAAAAGGAATTTAATTATAAAACCGAGAAGGACAAGCAGGTATTTGCAAAAACCAATGATATTATTAGAAAAGGATATCGCGCCAATGTAAACTTATCCTATCGCCCTAATTTATTTGAGCGATATTCCTTACAGTTGGGATATGGTAAAGAAGAACTATCTGATACTGGATTTTTAATTCAGCCTAATTTTTTAGCGACTCAAAAAAATGTGATGACTTATGGAGACATCACTTTTGGGTATACCAAAATTGCATTTGATTATAATGCTTATCCTACCAAGGGTGCTGGAACTGAATTATTTTTATTTCAACGTTTTTCTAAAGGGGCACCATATACTTCCATTCAGTTCAGAAAAGTAAAAGCACATTCTTTTTCGAAGCAAAATTTTATTTTCATTGAAACCAATTCACAAGTGAAATTTTTAGCTAATGATAACTATTTAGATCGTCGATTATTGGGCTATGGCAGTTTGCAAATGAATGGATTTGAATATTATGTAGCTGATGGAAATGCAGCAACCATTTTGAAAACAGCCTTTCATCATTCCTTAGGCAGCTTCACTGTTAAAAATCCGTTAACTCAAAAGTTTTTACCGGAAGTGAAATATGATTTTTGGATTCGCGTTTTTACCAATTTAGGGTATGTATATAGTGATCGCCCTTTAAATAGCAATAAATTATCTAATACCCTGATTAGAACAGCTGGTATTGGTTTAGATGTGATCAGTATTTATGATTTTGTGTTAAAAATTGACTATAGTGTGAATCAGCTTGGCGACAAAGGAGTATATTTACACGGCGGAATTAATTTTTAATTTAGATGAAAGTAGCAATATATAGTAGAGGGTTTGATTTGGATCAGCGACAATCTTTAAATGCATTGTTGTTGGAATTGCATAAGCATGATGTTGCCATTTGTATTTTTCATGACTTATTACAAAAATTTGAACTTTGTGCCCCTAGTGGCAAGGAAGCTTATATTCCATTTACATCTGCTTATGATTTACCTGAAAACATTGATTGTTTGATTAGTTTGGGAGGCGATGGTACTGTTTTAGACTCGGTTACTTTAGTGGGGGATTCAAATATTCCCATTTTAGGAATTAATTATGGCCGATTGGGTTTTTTAGCATCTATTTCAAAAGACGAATTATCCTTAATGGTGGATGCGCTTATGAATCGCACCTATGTTATTGAAAAGCGCGCATTAATTCACTTGGATGCAAATATTCCTGTTTTTGGTGCAACTCCCTATGGACTTAATGAATTTGTATTACATAAGAGAGATACTTCCCCCATGATTAAAATTCATACTTATTTGAATGGGGAGTTTTTAAATTCCTATTGGGCGGATGGTATTATTGTATCCACACCCACCGGGTCCACTGGTTACAATATGAGTTGTAATGGCCCCATTTTATTTCCTGATTCTGCTAGTTTTGTGATTACGCCTGTGGCACCGCATAACTTAAATGTGCGTTCCATTGTGGTTCCCAATACCTCCGTCATTTCCTTTGAAATTGAAGGCAGGACTGATGAATTGATTTGTGCTTTAGATGCGCGTAAGGAAATTGTTCCAAAAACAATTGAATTAGCCTTAAAACAAGAATTATTTTCCGTTAGCTTTATACGACTCAATGAGAATAGTTATTTAACCACATTAAGAACAAAATTGACTTGGGGCTTGGATAAAAGAAATTAGTTAGCATATGTTTAAAAGCGTTTTATTTTTATTAGTTTTTTTATGCTGTTCGCAATTTGTGATGGCGCAACATACGGAGTTGTCTGAGAACAAAGGCGAAGTTGGTTTGTTGATGGGTTTGGCTTCCTATCAAGGTGATATTGCACCTGATGTGCAAGTATATTATAGAAATTATGGTGCGTTTGCAAAAAAACAATTAAATAGTTATGTGGGTGTAAGATTGAATGTGGAGATGCAAAAATTAGCCTCTCATGACATGCTTTCCTTAGATCCTTATGCGCTATTGCGCAATGCAAATTTTCAAATCAATACGATAGAGGCAAGTGTGATGGGCGAATTTAATTTTCTAAATTTTATTGCAGGATCACGCAATAAAAAGTTTACGCCCTATCTTGGTTTTGGGGTTGGTTATTTGCATATCTTTGATACCATCCGCAATAATAATACGAGTGTTGTTGTCATTTCTACAGATGATGTATTAAGTGGTAAGCAAAAGCAATCAGGGTTGAATTTAACTTTGCCGTTGAACCTAGGGTTTAAATTTAATGTTTATCGCAAATTTAATATTTTCGCCGAAGCCACTTACAGGTATACCACCACCGACAAGCTTGATTTTATAGATGGTAATGCCACCCCTATGACCACTGCTGCCCCTTTGGGGTATCAAGGAAGCATGAGTAGTAATGACCGTTTTTTTTCAGCGAAATTGGGTATTTCTTATGCCTTCAATAATATTTACGGGATTGCTGAATACAAACCCAAGAAAAGCATCGGGTTATTCAATAGGTTTAAACGAAAATAACCTTGGATTCGATTAATTTTGCAGTATGGACAACTTGGATTTAAATAGATTACCTAAGCATATCGCCATCATTATGGATGGTAATGGTCGATGGGCGCAAGAAAAAGGACAGGACCGACTTTATGGGCACTTTCATGGGGTACAAAGCGTTCGCAATATTGTAGAAGCAGCATCTGAAATAGGCATCAAATACCTCACTTTATATGCTTTTAGTACTGAAAATTGGGATCGCCCAGCAGCCGAGGTTGCAGGCCTAATGAGTCTATTTGTGGATACTATTGCCAAGGAAGTCCCTGATTTGCATAAAAACAATATCAAATTGCACTTTATTGGCAATCTTTCTTTGTTACCGGATGATGCCAAAGCAGCCCTAGAAAATGCGACCCAAACCACCGCAAAAAATACCGGATTGGAGCTGATCATTGCACTTAGTTATAGTAGTAGGTGGGAGCTCATACAAGCGATAAAAAACATCGCTGAAAAGGTACGAATTGGGCAAATGCAGCCCGACGATATTGCCGAGGCCACTTTGGAGGCAGCCCTTTCTACAAGTGCATTCCCGGACCCAGAGCTCATGATTCGTACCAGTGGAGAATACCGAATTAGCAACTTTTTATTATACCAGCTAGCTTACGCTGAATTGTACTTTACAGAGACCCGTTGGCCCGATTTTCGCAAGAAAGATTTGATCGAGGCCATCCTCGATTTTCAATCTAGGGAGCGCAGATTTGGGAAAACCAGCCTGCAGGTACAAACAAATGATTAAAAAAAATAATATAACTATTTTGAGGTTTTAACAAAGACTTTGAAATATTACGAGTAATTTGCGACACTTTTAAAATTATAAATGTAGCCCCTTTGCAGATGCAGAAATATTTTCCATTTTTTATAGGATCTTTATTGGTTCTTTTTTTATCCTCGACTTCTTTTGCCCAGGTGGCACCCGTGAAGGATTCAGTTTCACAAATTAATGTCAAACTGATGAACATTTTCAATCAGAAAGCGCCTGCCAAATACAAAATTCGGGACATTAAAGTGGTGGGAAATGAAAATTTTGACGAGAACTTATTATTGTCCCTTTCTACCTTGAATATTGGCGATGAAGTAGCCATTCCTGGGGGTGATAATTTTGCTAAAGCGATTCGTAAATTAATGGATCAAAACTACTTTAGTGATGTTAGTGTATATATAACGGACTTGGTGAATAATGAAATTGATATTGAAATTGATGTAGTTGAAAGACCAAGGTTATCCAAGTTCAATTTTTTAGGGGTTAAAAAATCAGAGACAGACGAATTATCTGGTAAAACCGGTTTAACACCGAATAGGGTGATTACTGAAAATATGAAAATTACTGCAGTAGAAGGGATTAAAAAGTTTTTTGCTGACAAAGGTTTTCAGGATGCAAAAGTGGTGATCATAGAAAAAAAGGATGCCACTAAAAAAAATAGTTTGTTGTTGGATTTTAAAGTGGATCGTGGTCCTAAAGTGCGCATTAATAATATTAATTTTGGCGGCAATTTAGTGGACGAAGTAAAACTGAAGAAAAGTTTAAAGGAAGTGCATGAAAAATCAAGAATGACCCTTTTCCCAGTGTATGACAAACCGGTGATTGTAAAAACAACACCGTATACTTTTGAACAATACATGGCCGAAAAAGGATATTTAACTTTTACTAAAACTAGAAAATTTTTAAATCCATATGTGCGTTTTAAATTGTCCTCTTCAAAATATAGCGAGAAAAAATTTGATGAGAGTCGAGATAATTTATTGAACTATTATAACTCTTTAGGGTTTCGTGACGCCGTAATAGAAAAGGATACACTTTATCATAATGCAGTAGGTAATTTAAATATTGATATTCAATTAAAGGAAGGGCGTAAGTATTTTTTTGGAAACATTACTTGGAGAGGAAACACAAAATACCCAGACTCTTTATTGTCTAGTATTTTAAATATTAAAAAAGGGGAAATTTATAATAGAGAAATATTATACAATAAATTAGGCAAAACACAAACAGCGGAAGGTGGAGATATTAGCGGTTTATACCAAGATGATGGTTATTTGTTTTTTAATGTTGACCCCATTGAAACTGCTGTTTATAACGATACCATCGATTTTGAAATAAGATTGAGAGAAGGGCCTCAAGCAACCATCAAAACAATTCGTATTGCGGGTAATGAAAAAACAAAAGACTTTGTCATTCGTCGTGAAATTAGAACGATACCAGGTGATAAATTTAGTCGTACCTTATTGATTCGTTCCCAAAGGGAAATTTCGCAGTTAAATTATTTTGACCAAGAAAAAATTAAAATTGATCCTGTTCCAAATCCAGAAGATGGTACGGTAGATATCAATTATGGGGTGGAAGAAAAATCGAGTGACCAATTGGAATTAAGTGCAGGTTGGGGTGGCTATATCGGACTTACAGGTACCTTAGGAATCACTTTTAATAATTTCTCTTCTAAAAACTTCTTTAAAAAAGCTGCTTGGGATCCATTACCCATGGGAGATGGACAAAAGTTAAGTTTACGGATTCAAAGTAATGGTAAGGCATTCCGTTCAACGAATTTTTCATTTACGGAACCTTGGTTTGGTGGCATCAAGAGAAATACTTTAACGGTAAGTATATATAATACGAAGTATGGTCAAACCTATGATATGCAAACGGGTATGTATAATCCAAATGCAGCTGATGCGCGTTATATATCTACCACAGGTGCTACTGTTTCCTTTGGACGTCAGTTACAATGGCCTGATGATTATTTCTCCTTAAGTACCGGAATTAACTATACGCGCTATACCTTAAAAGATTACGCAATTGATCCCTATAATTTACCTAATTTTTCAAATGGTAATGTAAACAATTTCAATTTAAGACTCGCTTTACAACGAACCTCTATTGATCAACCTACCTTTCCAAGAACAGGTTCCACTTTTTTATTGAGTGCGCAATTAACGCCGCCTTATTCTTTGTTTGATCCCAACTTTGGGAAAAGGGCAAACCCGTATCAATTATTAGAATACCATAAATGGCGTTTTAATGGGGAGTGGTTTGTGCCATTAGGTAAACCAACAGGGGAAGAACATAACAAACAATTTGTATTACGTTTTGCTGCTAAATATGGATTTCTAGGACGTTATAATACTGATTTTGCTATTTCACCATTTGAAAGATTCCAATTAGGGGATGCAGGATTAAGTAACCAATTTGCATTATTAGGCTATGATATTATTGCACAAAGAGGTTATCCTGTTTATGAAACATCCAATCCAAAAGTGAATCCTGATCAGCAAACGGCGCGGCAACATTTCACCATTTTTAACAAATATGCAGTTGAAATTAGATATCCATTAAGTTTGGCTGCGAGCAGTACTATTTATGCTTTGGGCTTTTTTGAAGCAGCGAATGGATGGTATAGCATGAAGGAATACAATCCATTTAACCTGCGTCGTTCCGTTGGTTTGGGTATGCGTTTTTTCCTTCCTATGTTTGGACTTTTGGGATTTGATTATGGTATTGGTTTAGATCGCTTAAATGGTAGTAATACCTTAAAAGATGCTGGAAGATTTACCTTTATGTTAGGCTTTGAACCAGAATAGTAACGCAAAAAAATAGTCAAATAATTTTTAATTTTGTTATTTAAATTATAGCTTATGCAATTCAATAAAGTTTTTTTAGTTTTAGCCATCTCCATTTTGACGGCATTTTCATCAAATGCACAAACAAAATACGCGGTTATCAATACAAAGTATATTTTGGATAAAATTCCAGAATACAAGGAAGCGGATAAAAAATTAAAGACATTGGGCGATCAATGGCAACAAGAAATTGACCAAAAGCAAATGACCCTTGATAAAATGTATAAAAACTACGAGGCTGAGCAGTTTATGCTTTCAGATGACCTTAAGAAAAAAAGAGAAGATGAGCTTTTTGTGAAGGAAAAGGAGCTTAGGGACCTTCAAAAGAAACGCTTTGGATATGAGGGGGATTTGTTTAAGGAACGCCAAAAAATGGTTAAACCCATTCAAGATAAAGTGTATAATGCAGTCCAAAAACTAGCAACTGCTAGGGGATATGACTTCATTTTAGATAAAAGTGAAGGAATTACCATTATATTTGCAGACCCGAAACTGGACAAAAGTGACGATGTTTTGAAGGAATTGGGTATCAATATTTAGAATAATACACAAATAGATTTTTTAAAAAAACAAATAGATATGAAAAAAGGTTTTTTATTTGCAGCCATTTTATTAGTTGCAGCCTCATTTAACAACACTGCATCAGCGCAGGTTAAAATTGGTTATTTTGATGATCAAAGCGTCATTGCTTTATTCCCAGGTATCCAAGAAAAATTAGATACAGTTCTTAAATCTTATGCACAAGATTCTTTACAAGATGAGTATAATTATACTTTAAAGGATTATCAAGTGAAAGATAGCATCTACAAAAGAGATTCTGTTGATTTGTCTAAGCGTCCAAAAGCTTTACAAATGGCAACTGACGATTTAAATCGTTTAAAATACAAGTTGATCAACTGGCAACAATACCAACAACAATCTATGGAGCAAAAGCAAGAATCATTGTTATCGCCTTACAGACAAAAAATTTTTGCAGCAGTAGGTGAAGTAGTTGCTGAACAAAAATACACGCTAGTATTAAAAGCAGAAGCTTTATCTCCATATATGACACCATCCATCGCTGACAACTTAACAATTCGTGTTGCAATGAAGTTAAAATTGCCTTTACCAAAGGAAATTGAAGATGCATTTAAAGCAGCTACAGGTGGTGCACCAGCAGCAAAGCCAGCAGCGGCAGCTAAAAAAGGATAATATTTTAAATATATTTTACTAAGAACCTCGTTGTTTACAACGAGGTTCTTTAGTTTTACGCAATAAAATAAATATATGTCTACTGCGCCAATTGGTGTTTTTGATAGTGGTTATGGGGGGCTCACTATTTTAAAGGAGCTCAAACATACTTTACCTCAGTATGATTATATCTATTTAGGCGATAATGCGCGCGCACCTTATGGCCCTCGCTCTTACGATACAGTTTATCAATATACCCTAGAAGCAGTGAATTGGTTTTTTGACCAAGGGTGCTCATTGGTTATTTTGGCTTGCAATACGGCATCGGCAAAAGCACTTCGTACCATTCAACAAAAAGATTTACCAAATATTGCCCCTGGTAAAAGGGTGTTGGGTGTGATCAGACCCACCACTGAAATTTTAGGTAATTTTTCAACCACACAGCAAGTGGGTATTTTAGGAACATTGGGCACTATACAAAGTGACAGTTATCCTATTGAATTGGCTAAATTTTTCCCTGACCTTAAAGTTTTTCAACAGGCCTGTCCTTTATGGGTACCCTTGATTGAAAACGGAGAACAGGATCAACCAGGTGCAGACTATTTTGTTAAATCCTACCTGGATCAACTTTTTTCTCAATCTGCCCATATTGATACCCTTTTATTAGCATGTACCCATTATCCCTTATTAGCGGACAAAATAAGGGCTTATATGCCTAAGGGGGTGAACATTGTAAGCCAGGGCGCTATTGTGGCTAAAAGCCTTGCTAAATACCTTGAAAGCCATCCTGATTTAGCCCAAAAATGTAGCCAATCCGGACAACTTAGCTTTTACACTACCGACAACCCACAAGCCTTTGAATTGCAGGCCAGCACTTTTTTTGGAGAAAAAATTGCAGCAAAACATACAGATTTAGCTTAAAAAATAAAAAAATACCCTATTTTTGCCGTCCTTTCACAGATAGTGGTATGGTGACTGCTAATAGGAACAGGACTAAAACGAAAATTAAAGTACAGAAAAGAAAAAAATTTAAGAAATACTATGAAACGTACATTCCAACCCCATAAACGTCGTCGTAAATCTGTTCACGGATTCCGTCAACGTATGGAAACAGCTAATGGTCGTAAAGTATTAGCAAGCCGCCGAAAGAAAGGACGCAAAAAACTTACAGTATCAAGTGAAAAAGGATTGAAATAAATCCTCTTTAGGACTTCCTTCACTCGAAATTCAATAATTTTAAAGTCTTTCCCGAAATTCGGGAAGGACTTTTTTAATGCCTATATTTAAACTGTTGTCAAAAAAATTTACATACCAGAAAAAGGATAAGCTCAAAAGTCGAAAGCAAACGCAATTTTTGTTTTCGAATGGCAAAGCTATAACGATGCATCCTATTCGATTAATTTACAACATTGAAAATGCCGAAGCAGGAATTTTTCCTACTGGGCTATTGCAAGCAGGGGTGGGTGCACCCAGTCGACATTTTAGAAAAGCGGTACAACGCAATAGGGTAAAAAGATTATTACGCGAAGGGTATCGTTTAGAAAAACCAGATTTTATGAGTGCGATAAGTTTAACAAATACGCGCCTCAATTTATTTTTTTTATATGTGGATGTAAATGTGCAATCGCAGCAGCAAATACAAACGACGATGAAATTGTTATTGCAAAAACTTGCCGATAAGTTAAAATCAAATGTTGTATGAATAAGCGTTACCCTGGCGATGATTTCATGGGGGTGATAAAAAAGGTAAGCGCCTTCCCATTTATAATGTGCATTCGATTTTACCAATTAGTATTGTCCCCTTATTTGGGTGGCAGCAAGTGCAGGTTCACGCCCACTTGTTCTCAATACACCGCAGCCGCGATTGAAAAGTATGGGCCTATCAAAGGAATTTTTTTAGGCTTGAAGCGACTCAGTAAGTGCAGGCCTGGTGGTGGTCATGGCTATGACCCTGTTCCGTAATTATATTTTTCGTATTTACTGCACAATAAAATAGGAATCAATCATTGGCGTATAAAAAATCCCGAAGTGAGTCACTTCGGGATTTTAAAATAAGTGGATTCACCACTTGATTTCAATTTTATTTCGCAGCAGCAAAACGATCAGCAACCACTGACCAATTGACTACATTCCAAAAAGCAGCTAAATAATCCGCTCTTCTATTTTGATATTTTAAGTAGTAAGCATGCTCCCAAACATCTGCGCCTAATAATGGCGCTCCTTTTACATCAGCCACATCCATTAAAGGATTGTCTTGATTGGGAGTTGAGCTAACTTCTAATTTTCCGTCCTTTACGATTAACCAAGCCCAACCACTTCCAAAACGCGTTATACCTGCAGCAGCAAATTTTTCTTTGAATGCATCAAAGCTTCCAAAAGCAGCAGTGATTGCATCACCCAAAGCACCTGTTGGCGTTCCACCAGCATTGGGTGCTAAGCTAGCCCAAAAGAAACTGTGGTTCCAATGTCCACCACCATTGTTACGAACTGCTGGGCTAATAGTTCCAGCTACTGCTACTAATTCTTCCAAAGTTTTCCCTTCATTAGGTGTTCCAGCCACTGCTTTGTTTAAATTGTCTACATAAGCTTGATGGTGTTTGCCATGATGAATTTGCATGGTCAAAGTATCAAAATGTGGCTCTAAGGCTTCGTGTGCGTAGGGTAACGCTGGTAAAGTAAATGACATATTTTTTATTTTATTGTTTCTTGAATGAGGGACAAAATTACACCGCTTTCCACTGATTTAAGCGAACGCAGGGCATTTTTTCTTAAATAGTAAGTTAGTTATGAAATGGAGATAAAATTAGCACTAGGTAGCCGACTTCAGTTCTTGCTGTGGAGGCCTAGTGTTTGCTAATTTTTACAAACGAAATTAATAAAATTATCTCTTTGCTTTAAAAAATGCCTGCATGAGTGCGGCGCAATCTTCTTGTAAAATCCCCCCCACAATAGTCGTGGAAGGGTGGAATGGATTTTTTTCAGTTACACGGCGGTAACTATTTTTTTCATCGTAGGCCCCAAAAACAATATGGCCAATCTTATTCCAATATAAAGCGCCTGCACACATGAGGCAGGGCTCCAGGGTTACATATAAGGTGGCCTCTGGTAAATATTTGGATTGTAAATTTTCACAAGCACTACTGATGGCTAAAATTTCAGCATGTGCGGTGACATCTTTTAATAACTGCACCTGATTATATCCTTTTGCAATCACTTGCCCATTCATGACAATGACTGCACCAACGGGCACTTCATCTTCGTCAAAGGCCCTCTGCGCTTGCGAGAGGGCCTGACGCATAAATGATTCATGGATGTTACTCACAAAAATGATTAAAGTCTTTTGATTTGAATATTTCTGTAGTACACATTATTGCCATGATCTTGTAAGGCAATATGTCCACTAAATACTTTTCCAAAATCAGGAGATTCCTTTTTTGAAAACTTACTATTTTTAATTAATTCTTTCCAGCTGTCGTCACCGATAGTGGTCGTTGCTGTTGTCACGCCATTTAATTTTAAAACCAAGGTTCCTTTTTGAACAATGATTTCCGCTTTATTCCATTCGCCAACAGGTTTTACTGCATCATCTGGTCCTGCGATTAAATCATACAAGTTTCCAGCTCTGTGTTTTACTATTTTACCATCGCTATGGCCTTCGTTATCTAACACTTGCATTTCAGGTCCGGTATACCAAAGGTTTTTATATTTTGCTTTATCATCCTGTGCAAAAAAGATAATTCCACTGTTTCCGTTTTTTGAAATTTTCCATTCTAATCTTAAATGAAAATCATCAAAACTTTCATCTGTAGCAATATCACCGCGACCTTCTTTTGATGTTGCATCCAAAAAAAGTACACCATCTTCAACCTTCCAAGCTTGGCCTGCAGTAGCTTCGCCATAAGTGTGCCATCCTTTGGTTGTTTTTCCATCGAATAAATTAGCCCACTTCTTTTTTTGTGCCATTGTTTGAATACAAATAAATAACACCAATGAGGAAAGTACAATTGATTTAAATTTCATTTTTTTATTTTTAATTGGATTACTAATTAATTACTTTTTCAACAACATAATATATTTTACCATGGCTATCGCATCTTCCTCTTTCACTTGTGGGTGCGGTGTCATTGGTATTGCACCCCAAACGCCACTACCGCCACTGATTACTTTCCCTGCCAACATTTTAATATTGCTTTCTGTTGCTTCATATTTTGCCGCCACATCTTTATACGCAGGTCCAATTAGTTTTTCACTTGTTTTATGACAAGTCAAACAGTCACTACCCGCAATAAGTGTCAAACCTTTTTGATAATCAGGATTTTCAGACAATGGTTTTGGCGCTGCTACTACTGCTTTTGCTTCAGTGGTTGCTGTTGCATCCATTGTTCCTTCTTTTTTTTCTCCACCACCACAAGCAGTTAATACTACTACTGCTGACATAATTCCTAATACCTTTTTCATACTCTTTTTCTATTTAATGATTAATTGATTTAATTAAATACCTAAAATTTTCTTATTAAATGCTTCATCTGATCCTGTATTTGCAAAATCATCAAAAGCTTTTTCTGTTACTTGAATAATATTGTTTTTAATGAATACGGCACCTTCTGCTGCCCCCACTTCCGGATGCTTAATGGCACATTCCCATTCCATCACGGCCCAACCCTTGAAATCATAAGCGGCAAGTTTGCTGAAAATATTTTTAAAATCAACTTGCCCATCGCCCAATGACCTAAACCTGCCTGCACGGTCAATCCAATTTTGATAACCACCATATACCCCTTGTTTGGCTGTTGGATTAAATTCAGCATCTTTTACATGGAACATTTTTATGCGCTCATGAAATGCATCAATGTATCCTAAGTAGTCCATGCATTGTAAAACAAAATGTGATGGATCATATAATAAGCAGGCACGTGGATGTTGGTTGACCTTAGCTAAAAACATTTCATAAGTGACACCATCATGCAAATCCTCGCCAGGGTGTATTTCATAACAAACATCTACACCTACTTGATCAAACTCATTTAATATGGGTAACCATCTTTTTGCTAATTCAGTAAATCCAGTTTCTATTAATCCTGCTGGACGTTGCGGCCAAGGATACACCGTATGCCATAATAAGGCACCACTAAATGTTGCGTGTGCATTTAAGCCTAAATTTTGGGAAGCCTTCGCAGCATATTTTAATTGTTGTACAGCCCATTCCGTTCTTGCTTTTGAATTGCCATGCACTTCCTTGGGTGCAAATCCATCAAATTGTGCATCATAGGCGGGATGTACTGCTACTAATTGTCCTTGTAAATGGGTAGACAGCTCCGTGATTTCCATGCCAGCACTTGCAACGATACCTTTTATTTCATCTGCATAAGTTTTGCTTTCAGCAGCTTTTTTTAAATCAATACATCTGGCATCCCAACTAGGAATTTGAACGCCTTTAAATCCTAAGGAAGCTGCCCATTTGCAAATACTTTCCAAAGAATTGAATGGTGCAACATCGCCCATAAACTGTGCTAAAAAAATTCCAGGTCCTTTTATTGTGGTCATACTATTTATTTAAGTGGTCATACAATTTGTTTCATAAGTCGTGATTCGCAACTTTATTTTTAAATAACATATGGGGTCCATTTCACATCCGATTGTGATGACGCAACCACATTATCAATAAACGCCATACCCCTTAATCCATCTTCAATGCCAGGAAAATCAAGCATTTCAGCGGTAGGTGTGGTGCCATCGATTATACATCCAATGGTTAATGCAAAGTTTCTATAAATATTTGCAAATGCCTCCAGGTATCCTTCTGGATGTCCGCCTGGGGTGCGACAATTATGAATTGCAGTAGGAGATAAATGTGCGCCATAATTTCCGCCAGCCCTTAAAATTTGGGTGGGTTGATCATACCATTTTACCAATAAAGTATTGGGTTCATGTTGCGCCCATTCGATACCACCATTTTCGCCATACACTCTTATTTTTAAAGCATTTTCTTCACCCGCTGCTACCTGTGATGCCATTAAAACGCCTTTAGCACCATTGTCAAATTTCAACATCACGGCGCCGTCATCATCTAACAATCGTCCTTCCACCATGGTATTTAATTCAGCACATACATCCGTAATTTTTGCACCAGTAATATATTCAGCTAAGTGTGCAGCATGCGTGCCAATATCACCCATTACAGAACTTTTACCTGATTTTTTTGGATCGGTTCTCCAAGCTGCTTGGGCATTTCCTTCACGCTCTGATAATCTACTTAACCAACCTTGTGGGTACTCTACCCATATTTTTCTAATTTTTCCAAACTTACCATCCTTTACCATTGCCTTTGCTTGCTTGACCATTGGGTATCCTGAATAGGTATGGGTTAAGCAAAGGGTTAAGCCGGTTTCGTCTAATTTTTGTTTTAATTGCTTTGCTTCATCTAATGAAAAGGTAATTGGTTTTTCAATCACCACATGAAAGCCATATTCTAAGGCCATCATCGCAGGTGCAAAGTGCGCAAAGTTGGGTGTTACAATCGTTACAAAATCGATACGCTCATTCGCAGGCAGACTTGCTTCCTTTTTGATCATTTCATCATAAGTCAAGTAAGTTCGTTCCTTTGGTAAAAATAATGCCTCCCCGGAAGCAACAGCTATTTCAGGATTAATGCTTAAGGCACCACAACTAACTTCAATTAAGCCATCCATATTGGCAGCCAATCGGTGAATTGCACCAATAAAAGCGTCTTTTCCGCCTCCGACCATGCCCATGCGTAATTTTCGATTCATATTTGAGATTTTTAATGCTTCTGTATAAATTAAAATCCATTTTTATAGGGTGGATTATAACCTTAGCAATTTCCTTATAATTTCGCAAAAAACCCCCATTTTTAACTTAAAACTTTATAAAAAACAGGAAAAAAAAATTATATTTAGCAAGTCATAAATTCTGGGAACTTATATAATTTTTTGTAATGTCATCTAATCTGAATAGGCGTCAAATTTTAAAACAAGTAATCACGGGTTCTGCTGCTTTGGCAACAGGCGTTGTGGTTCCTTCAAATTTAATTGCATCCGTGAAACAAGGACTTCAAAACGATAACGAACCCTTTTCTTTAAAAGGAAAAATTAACCATTCTGCTTGTAGATGGTGTTATAGTCAATATCCTATTGCAGAATTAGCTAAAAATTTTAAAGCAATGGGTATGGCAGGGATGGATTTGGTAGGCCCTTCTGAATGGCATGTGCTTAAGGAAAATAATTTAGTGTCCACCATGTGTAATGGTGCTGAGATCAGTTTGACCAAAGGATTTAATGACCCAATTTATCATGATACCTTGGTGAAGAATTATACGGATCATATTAACTATGTTGCTGATGCAGGGTATACCAATTTAATTTGTTTTTCAGGAAATAGAAAAGGCATGGACGATGAAACTGGATTAAACAACTGTGTGACAGGATTAAAAAAAATAATGGCCTTGGCTGAAAAAAGAGGAGTCATGATTCAGATGGAGTTATTGAATTCAAAAGTAGATCACAAGGATTATATGTGCGATAGATCCGTTTGGGGTGTTGAATTGTGTAAACGTATAGGGTCGCCTAATTTTAAATTGCTGTTTGATATTTATCATATGCAAATTGATGAGGGAGATGTTATTCGTACCATTAATGCAAATCATACTTATTACGGACACTATCATACAGGCGGTGTACCCGGCCGTAATGAAATTGATGAGCGTCAGGAATTATATTATCCTGCAATAATGCGTGCGATTGTTGCCACTGGATTTAAGGGCTATGTGGCACAAGAATTTATTCCTGCAGATAAAGATCCAATGGCGTCATTAAAAAAAGCAATTGAAATTTGTGATATTTAAAAATAATTAATTCGATTAAATTTATATTTTATGATGAACAGACGTGAAGCATTATCAAGAGTAGCTATAATTATGGGTGGAACCGTTTTAGGGGCCGAAGCATTCTTATCAGGATGTACCACTGCAAAAACAGGGTTGGTTTTTTCGGCCGATGATATTGCTTTTTTAAATGAAGTAGGGGAGGTGATTATTCCTGCAACCAATACACCTGGCGCTAAGGAAGCTAAGGTGGGTGAATTTATGTCAGTGATGGTGTGCGATTGTTATGATGAAAAAAATCAAACTATTTTCATGGAAGGGATGCGCGCATTACAATTTAAGGAAGCGAAGGCTAAAATTGGCAAATCCTTTATGGAAGCAAACGCAGAAGAGCGACATGATTTAATTAGCGCACTTGATAAGGAAGTGCAAGCGAATAAAGAAGCAAAAAAAGCAAATCCAGATAAAAAATCAGGCAACGCAAAACATTATTTTACCATGATGAAGGAATTAACGCTGACTGGATTTTTTACTTCAGAAGTAGGGGCGACCAAAGCACTTCGTTATGTGGCTATTCCTGGAAGATATGAGGGCTGTGTTCCTTACGCTAAAGGAGATAAGGCTTGGGCATAATATTTTTACCCAGCATTTGTTGCGATAATAATCCAAACAGTTTATGTTTTCATTTAAGTATTAATACCATTTTTAATAAGCATCAATTACCATTTTAATTTATTTTATGTCAAATTCGAGAAGAAGTTTTTTACGCAACACCGCATTAGCTAGTTTAGCGTTGGGTACCCCATTTAATAAGCAGCTATTTGCGATGGCACAAAAGAAAAATAAGTTTGGCATTCAGTTGTGGACGGTAAAGCAAGCATTGGCTAAAGATCCATTAGGGGTGTTGAAACATTTATCTAATTGCGGGTACAAGCAAATTGAAAGTTTTGAGGGTGCTAATGGCATGTTCTGGGGTATGAAAAATACGGAGTTTAAAAAACAATTGGGTGATATGGAGATGAATATGATTGCCTCACATTGTGATATCAATAAGGATTTTGAACGCAAGGCTGCTGAAGCAAGTGAAATTGGAATGAAGTATTTAATATGTCCGCACATTGGTGCGCAAAAGTCTATTGATGATTATAAGCGCTTTGCGGATCAGTTTAATAAGTGTGGCGAAATAGCGAATAAGAATGGCATTCGTTTTGCTTATCATAATCATGATTATTCTTTTAAAGCAATGGCAGGTGGCATGCCACAGGATGTGTTGATGAATGCGACAGATGCTAATTTGGTAGATTTTGAAATGGACATTTATTGGGTAGTAGCAGCAGGTGCCGATCCGATTACTTATCTAAAAAAATATCCTAATCGTTTTAAATTATGCCATGTAAAGGATTTGATAAAAACACCCACTGGGCATGAGTCATGTATATTGGGTAAAGGAACCATCGATTTTAAAAATATTTTATATGTAGGTGCGCAAAATGGTTTAAAATTTCACATCATTGAGCAAGAATCCTATACCGGTACTACTGAATTAGATTGCGCTAAAGAAAATGCAATTGCTTTAAATATATTAGATTGGAGAGCATAAGTTTAAATGCGATAATCGCAATAAATATTTAAAATAGCATTAAATTCTGTTTTGTTTCTTTAATTCAGACAAGGCATTGTATAGGGTGTCTAAATTTTCCATGGTATTAAATGCATTAATGGAATAGCGCATATACACGTCATTCTCCTGACGCATAATTGGAATTTCAATGTTGTATTCGGTGAACAATGTCCTTTGTAATATTTCTGGTTCCTTGGTTTTGATGGGGATACTAATCATTTGCCCAATCCATTCATTGGTTAAGGGACTAATGGGTTTGGATTCTAGTAAATCATAAAAGCGTTGCGCGTTGGCAAGCACCATGTCATGACATTCTTTTCGAATAGTGATCCAATCATTTTCTGCCATAAATTTTATACAAGTAGGCACTGTTAAAAATGCCGAAAAGTCACGGGTGCCAATCATTTGGTGGTAATCCAAATAGGGAGAATGTGAAGGTTTCAATGCTTTGTAGCCCCAACTTACAATGAGCGGGTCACAAATGGGTTGTACCGATTTGTGTGCGTATAAAAAACTACAACCTTTGGGCGCCATCATCCATTTGTGACAAGCACCCGTATAAAAATCGGCTTGAATTTCCCCCAAATTGAATGGAATATGCCCTGGCACATGTGCCCCATCGACAATAGTGATGAGTCCTTTTGATTTCGCAATTTCGCAAACTTCTTTTACGGGGAAAATTAATCCTGTTGAACTGGTTATTTGACTTATAAATATTGCTTTTGTATTTGCAGTAACGCCTGCAAAAAAATCAGCAATGAATTTTTCTTTATTGGTAATGGGTAAATTAATTTTTTGTCGTCGGTAAGTCGCACCTGCTTTTTCACAATAAAAATTCCAGGTCCGATCGCAGGCACCATATTCAATGTCCGTTGTTAAAATTTCATCCCCCGATTTTAAAGGAAAATTTTTTGCAATCAGGTTAATGGCAAAAGAAGGATTGGTGACATACACTAAATCATCCTTATCTGCACAGCCAATATATTTTGCTAAAGCAGCTCTTGATTCTGCTAAATAGTTAAAGCCATCAAATGCAATAAATTGAACAGGTTCCGCTTCCAATACCCTTTGCCAATGTTGGTAATTTTCAAATATAGGTTTTGGGGTTGCACCAAAGGAGCCAAAATTTAAAAATGTGATTGCTGGGTTTAATAAAAATTGATCTTGAAAGTTTTTCATAAAAAATTTTAAAAAATATTAGCGTGCAAAGTATTGAATGCCGATATAACCAACAAGGTTAAAGTTACCACTTAATCAGGGACATAAAAAAACCCTTCCACTAGTTTATAGTGAAAGGGTTTTTCATTAAGCTGTTTTATTTAGACACCTAAACTCCAACCATCACGGTAAGTACGTTTAACAAATTCATTTGCTTCGTCAAAGTTGGTGATCTTCATATTTGGTCCATCCCATAACAATTGAACGTTACGTCCTGGATAAATTATTCTTCCTTTTGCAGTTTTTTCTTGTGCTTTGATATCATAACTACGAATCGCTAAGTTACCCATTAATACAGATTCAGTTAATGGTCCTGCAATATCGAAGTTAGAACTTAAGTTTTTAGCTAAATCACTTCCAGGGCCTGCGATACAAGCTTCTACCCATGCAGCATAGTGACCTTCAGCACCACCTTTTACTAAATCAACGGTACTTGGTACAGTAGTTGTTTTTGTCAAACTAGTAGGTAATAATTGTGGATTGACACCATAGGTACCAGCCATCATCTTGCCTTTGGTTCCTTCAAAAATGATACCGTTACCGCCATCACCCATTTGTTCGTTAGGTCCTAATTCAGAAGGTCTTTCTGGTTGTATACCACCATCCATCCAATGTAATTTAATTTCAGTCTCCTTGTTTTTACCCTTATGCTTATTGAATTGTCCCTTGAAAGTTAAAATAATATGAGATCCCATTGGTGGGCTATCTGGTGCATCTAATTTTTGCCAAGGTGCAGTATATCTTGTTGCAATGCTACATTCAGCAGCAACTGGATAACCCAAACCTAATACAGCAAAACCTGGTGCCATAATATGACAAGCCATATCACCTAAAGCGCCGGTTCCATAATCCCACCAGCCTCTCCAGTTAAATGGTAGTATACCATCGAAGTAATCTTTTTTAGGTGCAGTACCTAACCATAAATCAAAATCTAATTCAGCAGGAATTGAAGAAGGGGCTGCTGGACGAATTGCACCTTGAGGCCATACTGGACGATCCGTGTAACAATAAACCGTATGCACATCTCCAATTAAACCTTCGTTATACCAATCTTGTAACTTACGAACACCATCACCTGATGCACCTTGGTTACCCATTTGTGTTACTACATTATGTTTTCTTGCAGCTTCGGTCATCATCCTTGCTTCATAAATATCATGTGCAATTGGTTTTTGAACATATACGTGTTTGCCTAATTGCATTGCAGCCATTGCTTGTACTGCGTGCATATGATCAGGTGTAGATACAGAACATGCATCAAAATATTTGTGCTCCTTATCTAACATCTCTCTGTAATCCTTATAGTATTTTGCTTTAGGATAGCGTTGACGACTTTTCACTGCTTGTCTATCATCTACATCACATAAAAAAGCGATATCTGCTTTCCCAGAATTGTAAAAATTAAATAAATCGCTTTCCCCTTTTCCACCGGATCCGATACCGGCAACTTGTAATTTATCACTTGGCGCAATAAATCCTTTTCCTCCTAATACGTGTCTTGGCACAATGTAGAAACCACCCATTGCAAGGGCAGAGTTTCTTATGAAATCTCGACGACTGTTATTTGATTTGTTCTTGGACATAGCAAACGGTTAATGGGTATAAAATCTTATTTTTTAAGTACGTTAAATTATATAAAAATTGGGATAATTTGAAATAATTTTTACCAATGAAGTTTCCCCCTAGGTCCATATGCCTAATTAAGCTTAAATTGCCCTATAATTTTATGCTATGAGCTCAAATATCAATGCACTTAAGGACTATTTCAATACTGGAGCAACCCAAACCTATGCTTTTAGATTACTTCAATTAGAAAGGCTTAAGAAAGCGGTCATGGATTCGGAAAAAGTATTATATGAAGCATTGCATGCCGATCTTAAAAAAACAGACGAAGATGCTTGGGCCACAGAGGTTGGATTTTTCCTAAGTGAATTAAATTATACGATTAAGCATTTACAGGAATGGATGCAACCCAAATCTGTTGCTACTAATTTGGTGAACATGCCTTCGACAAGTTATACCGTCCAAGAACCTTTGGGCGTGGTTTGTATTATAGCACCTTGGAATTATCCATTTCAATTATTATTTACCCCATTAATCGGAGCAATTGCTGGCGGTAATTGTGCCGTATTAAAACCAAGTGAATTTGCGCCAGCTACAGCAAAAGTAATGGCTAAAATAGTAGACGGGCTTTTCCCAAATAACTATATGCTTTATTTAGAAGGCGATGGTGCTACTGTATTGCCCCCCTTATTAACCGAGAATAGATTTGATCATATTTTTTATACAGGTAGTACAGCGGTGGGGAAAATAATTTACAAATACGCTGCGGAAAAATTGGTACCCGTGACTTTAGAATTAGGTGGTAAAAGTCCGGCCGTTATTACTGCTGATGCAAATTTGAGAGTGGCAGCGCGTCGTTTGGCGAGCCCTAAATTTTCAAATTGTGGTCAAATGTGTATTGCACCCGACTATATTTTAGTACCTGGTGATGTAAAGGATAAATTAATTAAAGAATTAATTATCGCGATTCAATCATTTTATGGAGTAGATGCAGAATCGTCAGAACATTATGGTAAAATAATCAATGACAAACAATGGTTGCGTATCACTAGCTATTTGTCGGAAGGGGAAATTGTTTATGGCGGAAAATCAAACAGAGAAAAATTATTTATTGAACCCACTATTATGACAGGAGTTCATGCAGATGCAAAAATAATGCAGGATGAAATTTTTGGCCCCATCCTTCCGATTCTTACTTACGCATCCAAGGAAGAAGCTTTGGCCATTATACAAAAAAACCCAAACCCATTGGCCTTTTATGTTTTCACTGAAAACAAAGTTGATGAACAATATTGGTTAACCAATGTACCTTCTGGAGGTGCCTGTGTCAACAATGCCACTATGCATATTACCAATCATGAGTTACCTTTTGGTGGTAGGGGTTTTAGCGGAACAGGCGGGTATCATGGCAAGTTAAGTTTTGATACATTTACGCATACGAAGTCGGTATTAAAAACACCTACTTGGGTTGATCCTAGTTTTAAATATCCGCCCTATAAAGGCAAGGCCTGGTTGTTGAAAAGGTTGATTGGATAATCAAGGAGATTATTATTTGCGAAAATGCTCACTAAATTTGAATTACAATTGAAGAATAAAAAAAAGCTCATGATAAAAGTTACTATTGCTCTTGGAATATTAGTTTCTGCTGCTGTGTTAATGAAGAAAAAAGACATGTCCTATCGACAATCAATTTTAAAATCCATTTACCCAATGATTATGTGGTCATCGAATGCAAATGGTAAAAAGAAATTATTGGAAAATAAAAATGGCGCCATGCCTGCAAGTTCCATTTATGATATAAAGGCTACTACCATTGATGGCAGCCCATTTAATTTTTCCGAGCTAAAAGGTAAAAAAATATTGATTGTAAATACGGCTAGTGATTGTGGATATACAGGCCAATATGAAGCACTTGAAAAATTACACCAACAATACAAAGCGCAATTAGTGGTGATTGGATTTCCGGCCAATGATTTTAAGGGGCAAGAAAAAAGCGACAATCAAAATATTGCTGCCTTTTGTAAAAAAAATTACGGGGTTAGTTTTCCTTTAATGGAAAAAAGTATTGTCATCAAAAAGAACTACCAAAATTTGGTATACAAGTGGTTGTCTGATCCTTCACTGAATGGCTGGTGTAATCAGGAGCCAGCTTGGAATTTTTGTAAATATTTAATCAATGAACAAGGGGTGTTGGTGAATTATTTTCCCATGACCATTGATCCTTTAGATCCTTTAGTGATTGAGGCTATCGAGAAAAAGTAATTGCGCTATTAATTTATAGGGCAGTGCTCGTGGTAATTTTCTAAAACAATATGCCCTGATTCAATCACCATGTCCTTGTAGTTTTCTTTTATTTCATCTAAAATAGCTTCCACTTCCTTTGGATCAGTGATACGCACTAGTTTATTTCGATACTCTTTTATATTAGGTAAACCCCTTAAATAA
Source organism: Chitinophagaceae bacterium (assembly GCA_009693715.1). GTDB lineage: Bacteria > Bacteroidota > Bacteroidia > Chitinophagales > Chitinophagaceae > Sediminibacterium. The sequence continues at coordinate 2,831 of SHWT01000004.1, read as the reverse complement.
TTTGCATAATGTCGACGCATTTCATTGATGCCTGCAATCGGCCCCTTCCATTCCATTGACTTTATTAAATGTTTGCGCGCTACTTCCACACGTTCCTCAATCGTAGGATCAGCGCGTCTGGTGCCTGTTTCAACGAAATGTTTTATTTCTCTAAAAATCCAAGGATACCCAATAGCAGCACGACCAATCATAATACCATCTACGCCATACCGGTTTTTATATTCTAATGCTTTTTCAGGTGAATTAATATCACCATTTCCAAAAATGGGAATATGAATGCGCGGATCGTTTTTTATTTCACCAATCAAGGTCCAATCTGCTTCCCCTTTATACATTTGTGTACGCGTGCGTCCATGAATGGCTAAGGCTTTGATACCTACATCCTGCAATCTTAATGCTACTTCATGTATATTTCTTGTACTATCATCCCAGCCTAATCTTGTTTTTACAGTGACGGGTAGGTTGGTACTTTTTACGACCGCTTCGGTCAATCGCACCATTAAATCCAAATCCCTTAATACCCCTGCACCTGCGCCTTTGGTCACCACTTTTTTTACTGGACAACCAAAATTAATATCAATTAAATCGGGATTTACGGTGTCAACAATTTTGGTACACATGGCCATTGCTTCTTCATCACCACCAAATATTTGGATACCGATAGGGCGTTCGTAATCATAAATATCTAGCTTTTGTCGGCTTTTTATTGCATCTCGAATTAAGCCTTCACTACTGATGAATTCAGTATACATTAAGTCGGCACCATTGTCCTTGCATACTGCTCTAAATGGAGGGTCACTTACATCCTCCATGGGCGCTAGTAAAAGCGGAAAATCGGGCAACACAATAGGACCTATTTTAACCATATGATTTCATTATCTTGCACCCTAGTGGATACGATTGCAAATGTACCAATAAATTGCTTTTACATGTCAAGTTCAGAAACTTCCATATTTCAACTGCCCCCCGGTCTAAAAATGGCCGTTTTTATAGGATTGTCAGGTATCAGCCTGATTTTAGGGGGTATGATTAGCTTTTCAATCGCCGCTGCCTTATTACATATACCTTTTAGTGGACTACCCTCTGCTTTATTACTGCCGCAGAATGCTTCCATTGCGCAGTTTGCCAATGCACTTGCCTCCATTATTGCCTTTGGATTGCCTGGTATTGCAGTTGCATTTTTTAGTAAGGATAAATTAGCATCGGAGTTAGGGTTTGCCCGTATTAAAAATTTAAACCAAATAGGGCTTGTTGTTTTAATTGCCATCACCGGTTTGTTTTTAAGTGGCGCTTTAGGTGACCTAACTGAAAAAATCCCCATCCCAATTGCATTAAAAAACTGGGCAACACAAATGGAAGACCAATATAAAAAAGCATTGTTTGCAATGACGCAAATGAAGTCGGTCCTTGATTTATTGTTTGCTATTATCGCAGTAGCTGTGGTACCTGCCATTGTGGAAGAATTATTTTTTAGGGCAAGCTTACAAAAAATATTAATGGACTGGACCGGGAAGCCTTATTTGGCAATTATAGTGACTGCGCTAATATTTAGTGCTTTTCATTTTTCTTATTTTGGTTTTTTATCCCGTATGTCATTAGGCATTATTTTAGGCATTATTTATTTTTATACAAAAACTATTTGGCTGCCCATGCTAATGCATTTCATCAATAATGGGATAGGTATTACCATTTTATATTTTGTACGAGACAATCCTAAAAAAATGGACGCTGTCATTGATGGCAATCTTCCTTTCTATTGGGTGGTTGTTGCCCTATTGGTCATTATTATATTGTGTAAAAAATTAAAAGAAACAAGCCATCATGTCGAATTGGAAAAAAGTATTTAGTAGTAGTCAATTAGCGGTTGCCTCCATGGTTTCGGGCATTTTGATGGAACAACAAATTCAAACAAATGTGTTAAACAAGATTGATTCTTCCTATGTTTTTTTAGGGGAGGTGGAAGTATATGTGTCAGCAGCTGATTATGAAAATGCGTTACTTATTGTTAAAGATTTTCAAGTTTAATTTTTATAATCTTATAACGAAGTGGTTAGCTTTGTATTCCTTAAACATTAAAAATAAAAATTCATGGCACTTAATTTTTCAGTTTTAAAAGTAAGGACTATTTCAGCAGTTATTTTTGCTGCCATTATGATTTGCGGAATTTTATGGAACCAATGGTCCTTTTTTGCGTTATTTACAATCATACAATTGGGTTGTTTGTTTGAATATCAAAAATTAATGCGCATCATTTTTCCAGCATATGGGGCCATTAACAAAGTACATCAATGGGGTGTTATAGCGATAGGCGTGTTCACCACAGTTGCTTTAGCATCATTGCCATTTACCTATAAAGGAGTGTCCTTGACCACTTATGCTACTTATAGTATTATTGCGGTTGCCGTTATTATTTTACTCGTGGAGCTTGTTTCAAAAAAAATAAACTTTAAAGCACTTATGGTGTCTGCTGTGGGTATTATATATATTTCCATAGGCTTGTCTTTAATTTTTCCATTAAGGGCGATTATGAGTAATTCTTTTATTGGAGATATTGGCTATACGATTCCACTTATTTTAATTGTAACCATCTGGGTCAATGATACTGCTGCTTATTTGGTGGGGTCTTTGATTGGTCGTAGGCCGTTGTCCCCTATTTCGCCAAATAAAACTTGGGAAGGTACCATTGCAGGTGTCGTTATCTCAGTTTTGTTGGTCACTAAAATTATGGGGCAGTACATTCCATTAAGCGAAAAATCTATCTTTTTAATATCCATTGTGGCTTCGATTGCAGGAACTTTTGGTGACCTAGTGGAGAGTAAATTAAAAAGATT
>SHWT01000080.1 GCA_009693715.1 Chitinophagaceae bacterium | reverse complement strand
TTTTTTGCGTTTCTTCTTTTTTCATTTCTGCTGTGAATAAATGCAGTCACAAACATTAATGGTAAAAAGATAAATGTTAATGGAGGTATACCCAACATGCTGATCCATTTACCACCAAAGTGGCGACGCATTGGACGGCGTAAACGTTCAGCGATTAAGTACATCGCAGGCACAATAAACAAGGTCATGAAAAAGGCGAAGATTAATCCAAAGATCAAAGTCCAGCTTAATGGCTTCCAGAAGGAAACGCTATCGCCACCAAAAAAGATATGTGGATTTAACTCACTAAACAAGGTGACAAAGTTGATGTTAAAGCCAATCGCAATAGGGATAAAGCCTAGGATGGCAGCCAATGCAGTCAATAGTACAGGAATAATCCTGGTTTTACCTGCTTGTATCAAAGCTTCTTTCGTTTTCATGCCTCTTGCTCTTAATACATCGGTGAACTCGATAATTAAAATACCATTTTTCACAACGATACCCGCAAGTCCAACAATACCCAAGCCGGTCATTACTCCAGATACTTTCATACCAAATATGGAGAATCCTAATAACACCCCAATGATACTAAATAAAATTTCTGTTAATATAATCACTGATTTAGAAATAGAATTAAACTGTAACACCAAAGTGAAAAGGATCAACATTAATGCAATGATCATTGCTTTTCCTAAAAAGCTTACTGTTTCTAATTGTTGTTGGTTTTCGCCAGTTTGTTTTATAGTAACCCCTTCCTGTAAACCATTAAAATTAGAAATGTATTGTGCAATCACAGCATTTACGGAAGTGGGGTTAAATCCTTGTGCTAATAATACATTTGAACTTAATTGAATAAGACGCTTTTGATCCTTACGTCTTACACTACCTAAGGTATTGGTAGGTGCTACCTTTACCAATGAACTAATCGGAATATTTTTAACCATACCACCCGCAGCCATATCTCTAAAGGACAAACGCATATTTAATATATCCACTAAATTTTTACGTTGTAAGCTTTCATTACGCAATTGTATTTTATATTCTTCCTTACCATCTTTAATTTTTGAAACTTCCTTACCAAATAAAGCGGTTCTGATTTGCATACCTACTTGCGCAGAGGAAACACCTGCAATTAATGTACGATCACGATCTACGGTTAAAGTTAATTCTGGATTTTGTAAATCAACATCCATTTTTAATTCTTCTACTCCCGGCACCTGCACGGAATCTAAATAGTTTTTTAAACCCACTGCAGTTTTAATTAAATGATCAAAATCATCGCCTTGAATTTCAATATTAATAGGAGGCTCAGTTGGCGGACCACTTTGTTCCTGTGTTACTGAAATCTCAGCACCTGGAATTCCTTTTAATTGTGCACGAATGGCATCCAAATATGGAGTTGTTGATTTACCATCCCGTTTTTCAAAGGCAACAAAATTAATTTGTAATCGCGCTAGTTCTGCGTGCGGGCTTCGATCACCACGCATTGGGTCACCCGCGCCTACGGCCACATTGGTAATCACACTTTCAACAATTGGATTTCGCTTACCAGGCTCGTTGTCCAATACCTTATTGACCTTGGCTTCAAGCACTTTGGTAACAGAATCAGTGTATCCAACTTGTGTACCTACAGGTAATTTTAAATAAACATATAATTGGTTGGGGTCACCCACTGGAAAAAATTCAATTCCCACACGACCTTTAGCAACGCTAATGCCAAATACCACAAAGGAAACGACCAACAATACAAAAGTCCCAATTAATAATTTTACGGGTCTCCATCCTGTTAATGCACGGCGCAATCCGTTTTCATATATGCGCATTAAATTAGGCAAAGTGATTTTTTGGAATTTATGAATGGCAGAGGATATAAAATATCTATTGGCCACTACGAGTATCATAAAGAAAAGAAGTAAGTTGCCTAAAAAGGTATATCCAGTCAAATCAAATACAACGCCAACGATGATTGGAATCCAAAACCCTTTTTGTTTAAATAACTTCGCCCTATTTTTTAAACGATCTTCTTCACTTTCTTCCTCATGGTTCATAAAATCAACTGCAAAAACCGGGTTCATGATAAACGCAACCAATAGGGAAGCAGTTAATGTAAATATTAACATGGTGGGTAGGTAAATCATAAACTTACCAATCAAACCAGGCCAGAATAGTAATGGAAAAAACGGCGCTAATGTAGTGATGGTGCCGGCTAACACTGGAACAAATACTTCGCCTGCTGCCATTTTTGCCGAAACCGTAGCTGATAATTTTCCTTTGCCTTGAACAAAAATACGATGGGTATTTTCAATCACCACAATGGCATCATCTACGATAATACCCAAGCCAAACAAGAGTGCAAATAGAACGATAAAGTTCAGGGTGATACTGTTACCTACAATTAGTTCAGCACCTGGTATAAATACAAAGGCAACAAACATACTCAAAGGCACCGATAAGGCAACAAAGAAGGCGTTGGTCACACCCATAAAAAACATTAGTACAATTAATACAAGTACAAATCCAATGATTATCGAATTTACTAATTCAGTAAACGAGCTTCTGGTTCTGATACTTTGGTCACCCGATATAACTACTTTTAAATTTGAAGGAAAATCATTCAATATGGTTTCATCCACCACTTTTTTTACAGCATCTGAAGTAGCGATTAAATTTTCACCACTTCGTTTGATGACATTTAAGGTCATTACATTTTTACCATCTAATCGCGCATAACTCTCATTAGACTTAACAGTATCCACCACACTTGCAACATCTTTTAAATAAATAGCAGATCCACTGGTGTTGCGTACAATGATATTACTAATGTCATTGGCATTTTTTAATTGTCCTTTTAATTGCAGGTTACGATTCATCGTACCTACTTCCAATAAACCACCCGATAAATCTAAATTTTCACGCTGAATAGCAAAAGTGATATCATCAAAAGTGATACCTGCACTTTGCATCTTATAATTATTTACGTTAATTTGAAATTCTCTTTCTGGCGCACCTACGATATCAATTCTATTGATTTGAAAAATATTCTCCAACTTATCTTTCAATAATTCTGAGTACTTTGCTAACTGTACTAAATCGTAGTTACCATTAATATTTACATACATAATGGGCTGCTCGCTTAAATTAATCTCAATCACCCTAGGTGCTTGTGTTAAATCATTCGGCAAGTCAGACTTGGCTTTATCCACCGCATCTTTCACCTTTTGTAAAGCCACATCCGTTGGCACATTGGTTCCAAACTCAATAGTAATGGCCGAAAAATCCTGTTGGGAGTTGGAAGTGAACTTTGTAATTTTTGCACCTGTAATACCCTTGATTTGTTTTTCGATAGGAACGGTTACCAGGTTCTCAATATCCTTAGGAGAGTTACCTACATAAACGGTTTGTACAAATATGGTGGGGATAATAATATCAGGATACTGCTCCTTAGGGAGTGTCAAAAACTGGAATATACCTCCTATGCTTATAAATAACATAAGTAGGTAAATAGAAGTTTTGTTGGTGATACTCCAGGAAGTTGGTTTGAACTCCTTAAACTTTTCTTTTATATTTTGAATTGTCGACATAGTAATCTGTTAATGAGTTGAATTATTTATTTAGCTACTGTAGTGATAAACTGACCATCAAATAAGTTTTGGTACCCAGTAGTAATTATTGCATCTCCATTGACTAAGCCACCTAATACTTCCATGTTGTCACCATAAAATTCACCCACAGTAATTGTTTTTTTTCTTGCGATCATCTTTCCATTTTCGCTAATGGCCACATAGACAAATTTACCTTTTTCATCATTTTGTAAAATATTGATGGGTATACTTATTGCATTTGCTTTCGAATAATCTTTAATTTTCACTTGCACCAATTGATTAGGTCTAAAGTCGCTATTCGGTGCTATTTTCGTTTCAATAAAAAAGCTTCTACTGAGTGGGTCAATCACTTTACCTATAACACTAATTTTTGTCGCAATTGTTTTTTGCATATCAGGAAAATTTAAAGCCACATCACTCCCCACGCGCACTTTACCGGTGTAATTTTCAGGTACTAAAGCCGTTGCTTTTAATTTTTGTGTATTCACAACTTTTATTTGCCCAGCCCCCATAAACATTTCTCCCACATGTATATTTACCTCCTCTGCAACACCGTCCACATCACTATAAATACTTGTATAAGCCAATTGGTCTTTTATAACGCCTACTTGTTCCGTAGCGCCTTTTAATTGACTAGCCAATGCATCTGCATTTGTTTTTGCAGTTAACAATTGAATTTCGCTGCCAATATTTTGCTCCCATAAATTCTTTTGTTTTTCATATACCGATTTCGCTAAAGCAGCTTGTGCTTTTAGTGTTTCAATATTTTGAGATGCCGCAGCAACGCTTTGTTTAATTAAGCTGTTATCCAACTGTAATAATAACTGGCCTTTCTTTACAATGTCGCCTCTTTTAACATAAAGGGATCTTACTTGACCGCCACCAGCACGTGGTGTTATATAAGAAATACTTTCGGATTCAATTTTTCCTTGAAGCTCAATATAATGGTCAAACACTTGAGTTTTAATAGTATCAATAGAAACTAAAATGGTTTTATCAGCTTTAGCGCCGCCCAAAGTTTTAATTTCTTTTTCTAGATTAGCAATATTGATGCTAATTTCTAAAGCTTGCTTTTTTAAATTAGCCAAAGCTGTTTTTTTAGCATCCACCGAATTTTTATCGCCACCACAAGCGATTAAAAATAATACCAATGATCCGATAATTAATGTTGCGTAATTTTTCATTATGTTTGATTTTATCATTTTATATTTTTCTGCAATTTAATTTGCAGCGAATTTTATTTTATAATTTTCCTGTTGCTTTTAGTAAATCTACTTTTGCAATTAAAGCACTATATAGGGCATTCATATAGTTATTCTGTGCTGTAACCAAATCCGCTTGTGCTGAAGAAATTTCAGTATTAGAGCCGGTACCTATTTCAAATTTCTTTTTTGTTTGCTGGTATACTGCTTCTGCTAATTGCATATTCTTTTTTTGAAACTGCATGGTAGCCACAGATGACATATAGTTTAGTTTGGCTTGTGTAATTTCATTGTCAATATTGTTTTTTAAGGCGCCTAGTTGATTTTCAATTTGATTTAATTCAATTTTTGTTCTTTTTACACGCGCATCACGCGCAAACCCGTTAAATAGTGGCAGGTTTACATTTAAACTAACCAACGTAGTATTAAACCAACTCCCTCCTTCAAAAAAATCAAACTTCGTACGCATTGCGTTTTTTGAAGCGTTTCCCGACATGTTTATCGTAGGTAAGTAACTTAATTGATAACGCTTAACATTAAATTCGGTTAATTTTTTTGTTTCACTTAAGTATTGAAAATCTTTCCTTACGTCATATTGAAAATCATTCTCCACTAAAATATCTTTCTCTAAACTTTTCTCATCAATCACTTCAGTTAAGGCTAGGCTATCATATACAGGCATACCCATTAACATTTTTAAACCCATAAAACCAATGGCTACACTATTGTTTGCTTTTATTTTTTCGGTTTGTAAATTATTTAATTGAACGCTTACTTTGTCAACATCTAATTTTTCAGCAAATCCGTTTTTATACATCACTTCGGCATCATGTGCTAGTTTTGATAAACGTTCAATGTTAGCATCTAAAATATTAAGCTGTGTCTTGCTTGCTGATAATTGGTAATAAATTTTATAAATATTTGTTTTAATTGCTTCTTCGGTTAATGCCGCATTTTTCTTTTGCCACGCTACTGAAGATGCCCTTGCTCTCAAAGCAACAAATACTTGACCATCAAATAAAAGTTGTTGGAAATTAATACCATAATTGGCATTGTATTTTGTACCAAACTGCACTGGGATATAGGTTCCAGCTGCACCACCAAATATTTGTGCAGGTAATAAAGAGGTGGGTATTTTAATAAAATCATTCACGCCGGCATTGGTTCCAATAGTAGGAAAAGCAGCAGCAGCAATTTCACGATTGGTTTGAATTTGTGATTCAATTGCAAGCAACGAATTTTTCACTTGCACATTATTATTTTTCGCATAGGATACACATTCTTCTAATGAAAATGCATATACCTGTTTCGTTTTAGTTTGTGCTTTCGTATTCACACTTAAAATTAAAATTCCACAAAGGATCAAAAATTGTTTCATTGGTATATATTAATTAATATTTATTTACTTAGGTTTTCTGATTTGTATTTATCCATTAGTTTATGTCCTTCCAAAGTGGCTACGCCATAAACAAAATGTTCTATAATTTGCAAATTCACTTTTAGCATATCAAATTTGCTGGGATGAAAAACATGAATATTAAAAGGAATTAAACTTGTTTCCAAACGATATTTCGATAATATATTTATATCTATTTCTTTGCGGTACAAACCTTCATTTATTCCTTTTTCCAAATTCTTACTGATCATTGAATAAATAAAATCGTCTTTGTGTGTTTTAATTTTTTCAAAAGCCAGCGGATAATATTTTTCAATTTCAAACAATGCGAGTGGATTCATCCTGTTAAACATTTCCTGAATCACCGCCATTAAAAGAAATATTTCATGCACCGCATTTTCGGCACTTAGCATGCTGGTATTACAGATATGGGCATGATTTTTTAGCTCCCTTTCCACGACAGCCGTAACCAAACTATCCTTGTCCTTATAATATTGGTAAATGGTCTTTTTGCTGATGCCCAGTTGGGTAGCTAATTCATCCATCGTGACATGTTTCACCCCTGTTTGGAACATTAATTCCTGGGCTTTATTGACAATTCTATTTTCCATAGGTTGATTTGAAGGCGCAAAACTATGGAAACTATTTGCGTTTTCAAAGTTTCCAAGGTTATTTTTTTATATTTTATGTCAAATGGCAAAATTGTTTGAAATTTGAGCCTAAATCCATTCAAAAATGCCCAGTGTAAGGCAACAGGTGATTAGACAGAAAATTTTAGCGTCCATCGCGCAACTCTTTTTTCAAGGGGTGGTGGTATTGGCACCTATTGGTGTCACCATTTGGGTAGTGGTGAGCCTATTTAATTGGGTGGACAATTTTTTACCTAATCTGCTCAATTTTATTTTCCCTTTACAATTTGCCGAAGTCAATGGACAAATTCCTAAAGTAACTGGACTCGGTTTTGTGGTCGCAATAACATTAGTATTATTTATTGGCTGGTTGTCATCTTTATTTTTTGTAGAAAGATTAATGTCTTTATTTGATAAGCTCTTAGAAAAAACACCGGGTGTTAAAATAATATATTCATCTGTCAAAGATTTTTTAGAAGCATTTGCAGGGAATAAGAAAAAATTTGATCAACCCGTTTTAGTTAACGTTGATTCAACTGATGTATGGAGAATAGGATTTATCACTCAAAAAAATACAGAACATTTTGGATTAAAGGATTTTGTTACTGTATATGTTCCGCATTCTTATGCAATTTCAGGAATTACTTATATTGTTTCTGTGGATCGAATTAAAAAAATGCCAAAAGGTGTGAATGCATCTGAAGCAATGAAATATGTAGTATCAGGAGGTGTAACAACGGTAGATGATGCGGAAAGTACATCAACAGTTAACGACTCAGGAAACGCAACAATTACGAATATTGAAAATAGCAATACCCAAGCCTAATTTGAAAAGCCTTCCAATCTATCAAAAGAGATTTTTAAAATAATTTATTTCAAATAATGCAACTGCACAATTTTAATTCAGGCCCATCTATCTTACCACCCCAGGTTTTGGAACAAGCGGCTGCAGCAATCCATAATTTTAATAACACCGGATTATCTATTTTAGAAATTGGACATCGTACTTCGCATTTTGTTGAAGTAGTAACAGAGGCGCAACAAATTATAAAAAGATTGATGGGTTTAGATGATGCGTATGAAGTACTTTTTTTACAAGGAGGCGCTACGATGCAATTCATGCAAGTGCCTATGAATTTATTAGATGAAAATGGATTAGCTGCGATATGTGACAACGGTGTTTGGGGAAATAAAGCAGTTAAAGAGGCAAGTAATTTTGGTCCAGTAAAAGTGGTATCAGATACGTCAGATAAAAAACATACTTATTTAAATAAGCAATTAGATATTCCATCTAATACAAGTTATTTACACATTACGACCAACAATACAGTGGAGGGAACCCAATGGCATCAATACCCGCAGACCAATGCCTTATTGGTTGGTGACATGAGTTCAGATATTTTTTGCAGACCCACTTCCTTCAATCAGTTTGATTTAATTTATGCTGGTGCACAAAAAAATATGGGCGCGGCAGGAGTGACTATCGTCGTCGTGAAAAAAGAAATTTTAGGAAAAGTAAACCGAAAAATTCCATCAATTCTAGATTATAAGAAACATATTGAAGCGGGATCTTTATTAAATACACCACCCGTGTTTTCAATATATGTAAGCTTGTTAACACTTCGTTGGATGGAAGCGCAAGGCGGATTGGTTGAAATGGGAAAACGAAATAATGCAAAAGCGCAACTTTTATACGATACCATTGAAAGCCTTCCTGCTTTTCATTGCCCCATTGCAAAAGAGGACCGAAGTATCATGAATGCAGTTTTCTTTTTAACAGATCCAACAAGAGAAGCGGCTTTTTTAGACCTGTGTAAAAAAGAGGGAATGATTGGTGTTAAAGGATACAGAACCGTTGGTGGCATCCGAGTGAGCATGTATAATGCATTACCATTATCAAGTGTGCAAACTTTTTGCGACCTGATGAAATCCTTCGGTTAAAAAATTTAAATCTCAAAAAAAAGAACGAACTTCGCGCCCATGGCAAAAATTAGTCCCTTTGAGGCAGTGCGTCCACAGCCCCAATTAGCAAAGCAAGTTGCAAGCAAACCATACGATGTTTTAAATAGTGCGGAAGCAAAAATTGAAGCAGTAGGCAATGCCTATTCTTTTTTACATATCACCAAAAGTGAAATTGGATTACCAGATACTATTGATATTCATAGTGCAGAAGTGTATGAATTAGCACTGAATAATTTAACTGCATTTATACAACGTGATGTTTTATTTAAAGAATCAAAACCATGTTATTATATTTATCAATTAATCATGGATGGTCGAGCGCAAACAGGATTGGTTTGTGTAAGTAGCATTGATGATTATAATAATGATATTATAAAAAAGCATGAGTTTACGCGTCCTGAAAAAGAATTGGATCGCATCAATCATATCAAGACCACAGGTGCACAAACAGGAAATGTTTTTTTAGCGTATCGTAATCAAGCAAGTATTGACACCTTGATTGATAAATGGAAAACCAACAAAACACCTGTATATGATTTTACAGCAGATGATGGCATACAACATACCGTGTGGGCAGTGAGTGACGAAACAGTGATTGATCAAATCACTAATATTTTTGAAACCGAAGTTCCTTGTACTTATATCGCCGATGGGCATCACCGCGCAGCTTCAGCAGCAAAGGTTTTAGTTGCATTGCGTGAGGAAAATAAAACCAAAGCGGGCGATGATGAAAAAAAGATCTCTCCTTATTTTTTAACGACTTTGTTTCCTTCCAATCAATTACAAATCATGGATTACAACCGTGTGGTAAAGGATTTGAATGGACATACTGCGGATGCTTTTATCGCAGCATTGGCTAATCAGTTTGAAGTAGCCACTTGCGATACTGCGTATAAACCAACTGCGTTACATCATTTTGGTATGTATCTAAATGAAACTTGGTATAGTTTAATTGCAAAACCAGGCACGTATAATGATGCTGATCCGATTGGTGTATTAGATGTCACTATTTTACAAAATAATATTTTAGCTACTTTATTAAATATTCATGACCAACGCACGGATAAGCGTATTGATTTTGTGGGTGGAATACGTGGATTGGGAGAGTTAGAAAAACGTGTAGATAGTGGCAATATGGCAATTGCATTTAGTTTGTATCCTGTGACCATTGATCAACTGTTTAATATTGCAGATGCAGGGGAAGTAATGCCACCAAAAAGTACTTGGTTTGAGCCAAAACTGCGCGATGGCTTATTGACCCATTTGATTCAGGCTTAAGATAGCATAAACTAGCGTAGGCAACAGCAAATATAGCCCACCTACTTATCAAAGAAATTAAACTTCGAGCGTCCAAGGAGTTCGCCTATTTATCAAGGTGTACTCCTAATCATTAAAACCAGAAAATTATAGAAAACCAATCGTAAAGGTTGGTTTTTTAGTGAATTAATTCACTATAATTCTTTTTTTTATGCCCCTATTTTTGTATTTTGTAATATAAATAATTGCCTGCTATATGGAAATCAAAAGACTCTTTGATTGTATTGATCATCAATTGACCAATTTTCCGCAAGAAGCGATGTTGGCTGGAAAAGAAAATGGAATTTGGCGTAAATATTCAACACAGGAAGTTGCACAAACTACCAATGAACTTAGTGCTGGTTTGTTAAGCCTTGGGTTGTCAGCCAATGATTTCACGCCAGAGGGAAGTGATAAAATTGCCAT
>SHWT01000003.1 GCA_009693715.1 Chitinophagaceae bacterium | reverse complement strand
TATACGCCTCTTGCATAAAAAATATTTAAAATCTTGACTAATTCCAGCATAAATGTAGTGATTTTTATAAACAGTTGTTTATGCAACTAAATATTTCATTGTAAATTTGCAATATGATCTATCCTTTGCTTCGAAACCTACTGTTTTTATTGCCTCCTGAAACCGCGCATACCGTTTCTATGAAGGCTTTACATATAGCTACAGGCGTCCCTTCATTTATGAACGAGCTGCTTGCTAGGCAATTTCAATATAAAAACGAGGATTTGAGTAGCACCCATTTTGGTTTAACCTTCCCAAACCCTGTGGGACTGGGTGCAGGATTTGATAAAAATGCGGAGCATTTGGACATTTTAGAAATACTTGGATTTGGATTTGTTGAAATAGGCACGGTGACGCCTAAAGGACAATTGGGCAATCCAACACCCAGAATGTTACGACTTCCAAGTCAACAAGCTTTAATCAATCGCATGGGATTTAATAATGAAGGCGTGGAAGCCATTGCTACAAGATTAAAAAAACGAAAATTAAAATCAAACAGCCATTTAATTATTGGTGGTAATATTGGTAAAAATAAGGTAACCGAAAATGAAGATGCCTGGAAAGATTATTGCATCAATTTTAAAGGACTCGAAGAAGTAGTTGATTATTTTGTGGTAAATGTAAGTTCCCCTAATACACCAGGATTAAGGGCATTGCAAGAAAAAGAATCCTTAAGAAAGATTTTTTCAGAATTACAAAACTTGAATAAAAATAATAAACCCATTTTACTAAAGATTGCACCTGATTTAGAAACCAGCGCATTGGATGATATTACTTCATTGGTACAGGAAGTAAAAATAGATGGATTAGTTTCAAGCAATACCACCATTGACCGTACTATTTTAAATGCGCCCAACTTAGCTACTTCTAAAACATTTGGCGCAGGTGGACTCAGCGGAAAACCTTTACTAGCCAAGTCAACCGAGGTACTTAGCTACTTACACAAAGGATTAAATGGCCATATTCCTATTATTGCCAGTGGCGGTATTTTCACTGGCGCGGATGCGAAACAAAAAATAGACGCAGGCGCCTCATTGGTACAAATTTGGACAGGATTTATTTATGAAGGTCCATATATTGTAAAAAATATTTGTGGTCATTTAAGTGCTAATAAATAATTTACATGTTAACGATTCAGGAATTTTGTTTTAATGCTTTTCAAGAGAATACTTATATTATTTATAACGAGCACAAAGAAGCCATTATTATCGACCCCGGTTGTTACACTCGCATGGAACAAAAAATGCTAACTGACTTTATTAGCACACACCAATTAACACCCAAATTATTATTAAATACCCATTGTCATTTAGACCATGTATTTGGAAATAATTTAATTAGTACCACCTACCAGTTGGCTGCTCATTTTCATCCCAATGAACAAATTGTTTTAGATCGCTTGCCCGAAGCCGCAGCTAAATGGGGCGTAGCTACCGAACCCTATACCGGCCCTGTTCAGTATATACAACCCGATGAAATTATTTCATTCGGAAAGGATAGCTTCAAAGTACTGCTTACCCCAGGACACTCCCCTGGAAGCGTTTGTTTTTACAATGAAAAACAGGATTTTATCATTGGAGGCGATTTGATTTTCTTGGATGGCGTTGGTCGTACCGATTTACCCGGAAGTAACCCCATTGACTTAGTTAAAAGTATCCAAGAACAAATTTTTCCCTTACCAGATAGCCTTACTATTTATTCCGGTCATGGGCCAGCCACTAGCTGGGGTAGAGAAAAATTACACAACCCTTATATTAAGTATCTACTAAAGGATTAAGGCTTTAAGTAATTTAGTTAACAATTTGATAATAATCAGCAACAGGAAGGTTGTGCTTTATAAGAATTACTTTTGTACCAATTATGGCAGATGCTCCTTTAAAAATATTGATTGCTGATGACGAACCCGACATCATTGAAATATTAAGTTTTCATTTGATGAAGGCTGGATTTGATATTACAACGGCATGTGACGGAAGTGAGGCCATTGAAAAAGCAAAACAATTTGAACCAGATTGTATTATTTTAGATGTGATGATGCCAAAGCGAACCGGATTTGAAGTTTGCGAATACTTAAGAAGCAATTCACAGTTTGATAAAACGCTAATCGTATTATTGACAGCACTCAATGATGAGGATTCACATATTAAAGGACTTGAATTGGGCGGAGATGATTTTGTATCAAAACCAATTAGTCCTAAAGTTTTAATAAGTCGAATCACTGCACTTTTCAGAAGAATTCAACCTGCTGCTGGCGATTCAAAAATTGTTACCACCAATGGCTTAACCATTGATCCTGCGCAATACATAACAGCCCTTAATGGGGTGCAATATATTTTGGCTAAAAAAGAATTTGAACTATTATATTTATTGGCCGCGCAAAAAGGTCGTGTCTTTTTAAGAAACGAAATACTTTCCCAAGTTTGGGGCAATGATGTTATCGTAGGCGATCGCACCATTGATGTACATATTCGTAAAATAAGAGCGAAATTAGGTATTGATTGTATTACCACTGTGAAAGGGGTGGGTTACAAATTCGATTATTAGTGACAAAATAGATACCTTCGTATCAGCCTACATAAAGGCACAGGTGCATGTTTAAACAAAAAAATTTATCGCCCAAACAATTAGCAGCACTTACTGCACTAATGCTATCTGTCATTATTGCTACTAGTGTTTTTTTATTAATACATGATTGGCGTTATTGGGTGGTTTATTTTTTAATCTGCTTTATTTTTGCTTACTTATTAATACATCAAATTTTAGATTTTTTTGTTTATCGAAAAATAAAATTGATCTATAAATTAATTGCACAAACAAAAGCAACCAAACGCGAAGAGGCTTATCAAAAATATATCCTTCCTAGAAAAGGAATGGATGAAGTGAGAGAAGATGTGGAAGCATGGGTTGTTCAAAAAGCAAAGGAAATTGCTACACTTCAATCTAATGAGGAATTTAGAAAAGAGTTTTTACAAAATTTATCGCACGAAATTAAAACCCCCATTTTTGCCATTCAGGGTTACCTTGAATTATTAAGTGATGGCGAAATAAATAATCCTGCACAAAGGGACAAGTTTATTCATCATGCACAGGCGAACGTTTTAAGATTGGTACAGTTATTAAATGATGTAGATACCATTACTAATTTAGAAATAAGCAAGGACCCTATATTAAAACATTCCTTTATCATACAGGATTTAATCAATGAAGTGGCGCAAAACTTAAGCGTAAAGGGCCTCAAAAAAAATATTCAATTCCATTTTAAAAAAGGAAGTGAATCACCCACCACTGTATTTGCTGATAAAAATAAAATTTACCAAGTTTTAGTAAATATATTTTCTAATGCGTCGAAGTATGGAAAAATAGATGGCCAAATTATTGCCAGCGTATACAATTTGGAAGATGGTAAAGTGTTGATTGAAATAAGCGATGATGGTATTGGTATCGCAGAGGAACATATCCCAAGATTATCTGAGCGTTTTTATAGAACAGACGATGCGCGAAGTAGAGATATTGGTGGCACAGGCCTGGGACTTGCCATCTGCAAACACATTTTAGAAGCACATCAGGAAACCATGCACATCAGAAGCACCGTAAATGTGGGCACAACGGTAGGTTTTACATTACCTAACACGATGTCTTAAGGATATTTTTCCGTTACTTTGTATACTAAATTTTCAACATGCAAACAATTTTGGTGACAGGTGGTTGTGGTTATATTGGCGCACATACCATTGTAGATTTAATTGAAAATGGCTTTAATGTAATTTCAGTTGATAATTTATCAAGGTCATCCGAAAATTCATTGGCGGGTATTGAAAAAATCACTGGAAAAAAAGTAAAAAATTACAATATTGACTTGACCAATGCGCAAGCAGCAGCATCCATATTTACCGAAAATCCAAATATCACCGGCGTCATACATTTCGCTGCCTACAAAGCGGTGGGTGAATCCGTAGAAATGCCTTTGGCCTATTACGAAAATAATATTTTTTCCTTAGTGAACTTATTGAAGTTGGCTGTAAAGTACAATGCAATGCATTTTATTTTTTCTTCCTCTTGTACTGTTTATGGTAACCCGGATTCCATACCAGTAACCGAACAAACCCCATTACAACCCGCAGCTTCTCCATATGGCGCTACCAAGCAAATGGGCGAAAGCATTATTAAGGATACTGCTTTTGTTGAATCATTGTCAACCATTTTATTGCGTTATTTTAATCCAGTAGGCGCACATCCTTCCACAGTCATTGGAGAATTACCCATTGGTCGTCCCCAAAATTTAGTTCCAGCCATTACTCAAACAGCAATAGGAAAATTAGCTACGATGCAAGTATATGGCGATGATTACGATACACGCGATGGTAGTTGTATTCGTGATTATATTCATGTATGTGATATTGCACGCGCGCATACTTTGGCATTACAATATTCAATAAAAAATAATCAGCCCAAGAGTTGTGAAATTTTTAATTTGGGCACAGGCAATGGTATTACTGTACTTGAAGCCATTAAAGCATTTGAAAAAGTTTCTGGTCTTGCACTGAATTATCAAATAGGACCAAGACGCGCAGGAGATATTGTTGCGATTTATGCCAACAATGATTACGCTGTAAAAAAACTAGGCTGGGAAATTAAATACTCCTTAGATGATATGATGCGGACCGCTTGGGATTGGGAAAAAAGTATTGCAGGAACAAATTAGTTTTGTACCAACATTTTTTCTGCATTCTCAGCTACTTGTAATGCTTCAATAAATTCTTCAATCTCCCCATTGATAACCGCATCTAAATTATAAGAAGTGACCCCTACGCGATGGTCTGTCACCCTTCCTTGTGGCCAATTATAAGTTCTAATTTTTGCACTACGATCACCTGTGCTTACCAATGTTTTACGATGACGCGAAATTTCATCCTCCTGCTTGCGTACCTGCTCTTCAAATAATTTGGTACGCATCATACCCATGGCTTTTTCTCTATTGCCTAACTGCGATCTTTCTGTTTGACAAATAATCACCGTACCTGTAGGAATATGCGTTAACATTACTTTGGTCTCTACTTTATTTACGTTTTGACCGCCCGCACCACCACTTCGGGAAGTTTCCATTTTTACATCTGCAGGATTCAATACAAAATCAACTTCCTCCGCTTCTGGCATTACCGCAACAGTAGCAGCAGAGGTATGCACCCTGCCTTGTGTTTCTGTACTTGGTACACGTTGCACACGATGTACGCCACTTTCAAATTTCATAGTGCCATAAACATCTTCACCTGCTACTTCTAATATTACTTCCTTATAACCACCCACCGTTCCTTCACTCTCACTTGCAATGGCAACTTTCCATCCCTTCTTTTGACAATACCTGGTATACATGGTTAATAAATCACCTACGAATAAACTTGCTTCGTCTCCACCAGTGCCCGCTCTTAATTCTATAATTGCATTTTTATCATCCTGCGGATCCTTAGGTATTAATAATTTAGTTAAGTCCTTTTCTAATTGTATTTTCTCGTCTTCTAATGCTGGCAATTCAAGCTTACCTAGTTCACGCATCTCTGGATCATCTCCATTTAAGCTCTCTTTGGCAAATTGATGATCCGCTAAAACTCTTTTATAACGCTCAAAAGGTTGCATGATTTTTTCCAAAGAGCGGTACTCTTTGCTCAACTTACCAAACTCCGATTGGTTATTAATGATTTCAGGGTTGGTCAAAGCCACGCCCACTTGTTCAAACCTAGCTTGTATGGCTTCTAATTTATCTAACATAGTCGTTTTTCTGTGGGCAAAAATAGTTATTTTAGTTGTCAATTAAAACAATCCTATTGTATGAAATATTTAGCCGCCCTTTTACTCCTCGTTTCAGCTAGTGCAAGCGCGCAGGCGATCCATTTTAAATCAGTACTTGTTGACGCGCATAATGACTGTGTTACTGCTTGTATCGAGAAAAAAGTAAGCCTGGATCAGGATTTGAAGGGAATTAATCATTCAGATTTGGCTCGTTTTAAGCAAGGCGGTGTTGATTATCAATTATTTTCCATTTGGTGTGATGGAGGAAAAGTAAATCCCTATGCATGGGCCATGCGCGAAATGGATACAATTGATGCTGTTGCTGCACGAAATCGGGATAAAATGGTGGTAGCGAAAACTTGGAAAGAAATTCAAAAAGCATTGAAGAAAAATAAATTTATTGCCCAGTATGGTGTTGAAGGTGGTCATATGATTGAAGATGATATTAATAGGTTGGATACTTTTTATGCACGTGGTGTTAGGTACATGACCCTTACATGGAATAATTCTCCAAGTTGGGCAAGTTCACACGCAGATGAAAAAAATCCAGATTTCACCCGAAAAAAAGGGCTAAATACATTTGGGAAAGAAATTATACAACGCATGAATCAGCTGGGAATAATGGTGGATGTATCGCATGTGGGCGAAGCCACTTTTTGGGATGCCATTCATACGACCAATAAACCCGTCATTGCTTCACATAGTAATGCGTATAGTATTTGTCCTGTTTCAAGAAATTTAAAAGATGATCAAATTATTGCGATAGGAAAAAGTGGCGGCGTGATCCATTTAAATTTTTTCTCTGGTTTTGTGGATAGTAATTTTTCAAAAAAAGATGCGGCCTTTAGAAAAAATCATGCGAAAGAAATTGATTCTTTGCTAGCAACAGGCATTCAACGCGAATATGCATTCACGATGATTTCAGATAAATACCCAAGCGAAAGTGTTGCTATCAAACCTGACCTAGAACAACTCATGCAGCACTTTGATCATATTGTTAAATTAGTGGGTGTGGATCATGTTGGATTGGGCTCCGATTTTGATGGTATCAACTCAGCACCCAAGGAATTAAAAACAGTGGCTGACTTTCCAGTGTTTACAAAAGCGTTAATTGCTAGAGGTTATTCCAATAAAGATATTAGTAAAGTATTGGGTGGGAATTTTTTACGCGTTTATCGTATTAACAACCCTAATTAGAAAAATTAGGGTTGTTAATACGATCTCTTATGATTTTTTCAAGCCTACCCCATAAACGGGTAGGCTTGTTTACTTAATTCAATAAATAAAATTTAATTACCTTTTTTAATAGTTGAGTAATTTCTGCATCGTTTCTTCTAGTCTACTACTGGCTAAATATTGTTTTTCTAATTCCAAATTAAAAGGAATCGGTGTATCCAATGATGCACAACGCATAATGGGTGCATCTAAATAAGTAAAGCAATGTTCCGAAATCCAGGCACTGATTTCACCGCCAATGCCCCCTATTAAATTATCTTCATGAAGTATACAAACCTTGCCTGTTGCTTTTACCACTTCACGAATCGCATCATGATCCAAAGGTGCTAAACTGCGTAAATCTAAAATACTGATGGCCAGTTCTGGATGATTTTGTTGGTATTGCTGCGCCCAAATAACCCCCATCCCATAAGTAATGATACAAGCGTCGTCACCTTCATTGACCAGCTTTGCTTTGCCCATTGGAATTTGATAATATTCATCAGGCACATCTGCGCTAATGCTGCGATACAATGCTTTGTGTTCAAAAAATAAAACCGGATTGGGATCTGCGATAGCAGCCATCAATAAGCCTTTCGCATCCACTGGATTGGAAGGATATACAACTTTCAATCCTGGTACATGGGTAAACCACGCTTCATTGGATTGCGAATGAAAAGGACCTGCGCCAACACCCGCTCCTGTTGGCATTCGAATCACCACATCTGCATTTTGTCCCCACCTATAATTTATTTTAGCCAAATTATTTACAATTTGATTAAAGCCAACAGAAACAAAATCAGCAAACTGCATTTCAACTACCGACTTTATTCCTTCTAAACTTAAACCAAGTGCCGCTCCTACAATTGCACTTTCGCATATGGGTGTATTACGAACGCGTTGTTTGCCAAACTGGGTAACAAATCCTTCAGTTACTTTAAAAGCGCCGCCATATTCTGCAATATCTTGGCCCAATAAAATTAATTCAGGATATAAAACCATCGCTTGTTTTAACGCTTCCGATATAGCCTCAATAAATCGCTTTGAATTTAAAATAGGGTTATTGAGTTTTTCATAGGGCGTGATTTCATTTCCCTCATATGAAGCAAACACATCAGCCAATTCCTGATCAATAGAAAAATCAAATGATTGTGGTTGCATTGCTTCGATTAATGCTGCATCAATATGATTTTTTATTTCATTGCGGATGGTTGCCACCTGCATTTCTGTTAGCACTTTTTCCTGCACTAAAAATTGTTCATAATTTTTAATGGGATCCTTTCGGGACCATTGTTCCATCATTTCTTTTGGAACATATTTTACACCACTCGACTCCTCGTGTCCCCGCATTCTAAATGTGGTACACTCAATTAAATAAGGCCTTTGCGAATTAATACAATATTCCCTAGCACGCTGCATAGTATGGTAAACTTCTAAAATATTATTTCCATCAATACGTATACCTTCCATACCATACCCTTTTGCACGATCAACTAAATACTCGCAATGGTATTGTTCATTGGTGGGCGTACTTAATCCATACCCATTATTTTCAATTAAAAAAATAACAGGAAGTCCCCAAACAGCTGCTACATTTAATGCTTCGTGAAAATCGCCTTCGCTCGTTCCTCCTTCACCCGTAAATGCGAGTGTCGCTTTTAATTGTCCTCTTTGTTGATAGGCCAACGCAACGCCATCAGCAATGGCTAATTGCGGACCCAAGTGCGAAATCATACCACATATATAATGTGCCTTATTCCCAAAATGAAAACTACGTTCCCGCGCCTTAGAATAACCTGATGCATTTCCCTGCCATTGATTAAATAAATTTGCTAAGGGCATATTTCGCGAAGTGAATACCCCCAAGTTTCGATGCAAAGGCATGATCCATTCATTTTTTTCCATAGCCAAGGTGGCACCTACCGAAATCGCCTCCTGGCCAATGCCACTAAACCATTTGCCAATTTTCCCTTGCCTTAACAACACAAGCATTTTATCCTCTATCATTCTAGGCAATAGCAAAGAACGATAAAAATGAATCAGCTGGTCATTGTCTAATTTTACGCGCTTAAAATTCATGGAATACTGGGTTGTAATTCAAATTTACCATTTTTAATAACAGCTAAAAAATGAATTCATTGAATAAGTCAACGCATCTGTGTTACTGCTTTCCAATAAAGTAGGCAGCTATAAAACAAAACAGTCCCGAGTGTTCTACCCGGGACTGTAAATATCATAAAAGCAGGTTGCGATTAATCTTTCGAATTCAACTTGGTTAATAATCTCAAGATTTCAAGGTATAACCATACCAAAGTAACTAACAAGCCAAAAGCGCTATACCACTCCATATACTTTGGCGCCCCCATTTCGGCCGCTTTTTCAATGGAGTCAAAATCTAAAAGCAAGTTTAATGCAGCTATTCCCACAATAAACAAACTAATACCAATGCTTAACGGAGAGCTATCAAAAGCAAAGCCCATATCTACGCCAAACATGCCCAATACCCAAACGATTAAATAAAACAAACCGATACCCATTGTCGCTGACATAATAATGGAACGTAAACGATTGGTAACACTGATCACTCTAAAATTGTATAATAAAAACATCGCTAATGCCACCCCTAAGGTTAATCCCACCGCGTGCAATACAATATTTGGATATGACTTTTGAAACATTGCATTAAAAAATGCACTGATACCACCAATAAACAAACCTTCTAAAATACCATAGGCTGGGGCAATATAACCAGCCCAAGTAGGTTTAAACATCATCACTATCGCTAAAACAAAACCGCCAATAGCACCCCCTATCATTAAAGTGGTCGCTGTTGACACATTGCCTTCCGCATAGACATTCCAAACATACATCGCCGAAGCCATCACCATCAATAATAAAAATCCAAACTTATTCATCGTGCCACGAATACTCATGACGCCAAATGCACTCGAATTTTCATGCAAACTTTTATCAAAAATTTTTGCAGTAAGTGTTGGATTACTTGATTTAAACATTGCCATAATTAATTGATTTTATTAATGATTCAAAAATACACAATTATTTTAATTAAATAGCTAAACTACTACGCTTAGCTAAAGTTCCCTAAACCAGCAAATGGCCCATCAGCTAAAAAAGCAAAATGTGCTAATTCCCTTACATTACGTCCCATTATTCAACTCCCTTTATTTATCCGTGCATAGGGGACCCCCATTAATTTCAGATCAAAAAAAGGGCTAATATTTCCTAAAAAAGCGATGAAGTAATAAAAAAGCAGGGCAAAGGGCATAAAGGGCTATGGTTGAAGGCGCGAAGTTAGTTTAGAAAAGCAGAATAAAATGTCAAAAAATAGCCATTTTAAGCCGACGATTTGTACCTTCGTGCTCAAATTTAAGATAATATGCAAAATGAAGTGATTTTACAGGATGTGGTAATAAAGTTTGCTGGTGATAGTGGTGACGGTATGCAATTAACAGGTCAGCAATTCACTAACAATACCGCACTATTAGGTATTGACCTAGCAACTTTTCCTGACTTCCCTGCAGAAATTAGAGCGCCATTAGGAACCGTTCCTGGGGTGAGTGGTTTTCAAATTCACTTTAGTTCGAATCGTGTTTATACACCTGGTGATGTTTGTGATGTTTTAGTTGCCATGAATGCAGCTGCCTTAAAAGTAAATTTAAAGGGATTAAAAAAAGGGGGAAAGATTATTGCGAACTTGGAAGGATTTGATACAAAAAATTTAAGATTAGCAGCATACACTGATGGTGTAAATCCTTTGGAAGATGGCAGTTTAGATGGTTATGAATTGGTAAAAGTAGACGTAACCAAATTAACACGTGAAGCTTTAAAAGAATATACTGAATTAGGAAATAAAGAAAGAGACCGTGCGAAAAATATGTTTGTACTAGGTTTAATCTATTGGATTTACAATAGAAACTTGGAAACAACGATTGAATTTTTAAAAGATAAGTTTGGCAAGAAGCCCACCATTTTTAATAGTAACGTGGATGTACTAAAAGCGGGTTATTTTTATGGGGAAACTGCTGAATTATTTACCACAAGATACAAGGTTGAAAAATCTAAAATGGATCCTGGTCATTACCGTAGTATTATGGGTAACCAAGCTTTATCAATGGGGTTAATTGCTGGATCACAAAAAAGTGGTCTTCCATTATTTTTAGGATCCTACCCAATTACGCCTGCTACTGATATTTTACATGAATTAAGTAAGTATAAAAACTTTGGTATTCGTACTTTCCAAGCGGAAGATGAAATTGCTGGTATTTCTGCGGCCATTGGTGCTAGCTACGGTGGATCTATTGGTTTAACAACCACCTCTGGTCCGGGTATGGCTTTGAAAACTGAAGCCTTGGGTTTAGCCATGATGTTAGAGATTCCTTTAGTTATTGTAAATATTCAAAGAGGTGGCCCTTCAACAGGTTTGCCAACCAAAACAGAACAAAGTGATTTGATGCAGGCTTATTATGGACGTAATGGGGAAGCACCTATTCCTGTAATTGCAGCAGCAACTCCGAGTGATTGTTTTGAAATGGCATTTGAAGCAGTGCGTATTGCAATTGAGCACATGACACCTGTTATATTATTAAGTGATGGCTATATTGCCAATGGTGCTGAACCATGGAAATATCCTAATGCAAGTGATCTACCTAAAATTGAAGTGCATTTTAAAACAAGTTTAGATGAAGGGGAGGAAAAATTCCTTCCATATAAAAGAAATGAAAAATTAGCAAGACCATGGGCGATACCTGGTACACCAGGATTAGAACACCGTATTGGTGGTTTGGAAAAACAAGCGGAAACTGGTAACATAAGCTATGATTCAGATAACCATGAGTTCATGGTGAAGACGAGAGAAGCAAAAGTGGAAAAAATTGCTGATTACATTCCATTGCAAACTATTGATAGCGGAAAAGAGAAAGGAAAAATATTGGTATTAGGCTGGGGATCCACTTACGGTACCATTAAAAGTGCAGTACAAGAATTACAAGATAAAGGGAAAGATGTCAGTCATGCACATATAAAATATATGCGTCCCTTCCCTAAAAACTTAGGTGAGATTTTGAAAAATTATGAAACCGTATTAATTCCTGAAATTAATAATGGACAATTGATTAAAATTATTAGAGATAAATATTTTATTGACGCAAAAGGATTTAATAGAATCATGGGTAGCCCAATTGCAAAACATGAATTAGTAGCTGAGATAGAAAAGTTATTCTAAGAATACTTTATTAAAATTTAAAAAGCTTCTTTCGATTATTCGGAGGAAGCTTTTTTGTTTTTAGCACCTTCTTTACAAAATGAAACAATGCCGCATGATGCACACTTTGGACTTCTTGCCAAACAGGTGTACCTGCCATGTAATATTAGCCAATGGTGTGCGGTATGTACTTGCTGCGTTGGGATATTTTTGATTAATCCTTTTTCTACAGCCAACGGCGTCGTTGCCGTCATTGGTACTAACCCAATGCGTCTACTCACCCTATAAACATGCGTATCCACTGCCATATTGGGCTGTTTATCAATAACACTTGTAATTACATTAGCTGTTTTACGACCCACTCCGGGAAGTGTAACCAAGGCGTCAATGGTCATAGGCACTTCGCCGTTAAAATTGGCTAGCAACAATTGACTCATCCCAATTAAATGCTTCGTTTTATTGTTTGGATAGGAAATACTTTTAACCAAAGGAAATAAGTCATCAAATTGCGCAAGCGCCATGATCTCCGGTGAAGGGAATTTTTTAAAAATCGATGGCGTTGTTTCATTAACGCGTTTATCCGTGCATTGTGCTGATAAAATAACAGCCACCAATAATTGAAATGGACTTTCGTAAGTTAATTCCGTTTCAGCAATCGGCATTTGTTGCTGAAAATAATTTAGCACATGTAAATACCTTTCCTTCTTTGTCATTTTTTTGCTTGCGCAGGCATTGTATCTTCAAACAAATAAACCTCTTCCCCCTCGCGTCTTAATAAATATCTTTCACGTGCATATTTTTCAACGGAGGCTGGATTGTTTTGTAAATTATTTAACTGCTTCTTTGTTTTTTCAATTTCGTCTTGGTAATAATTTTTCGCTGCTTCTACTTTTTTTAATTCCCCAGATCTTTGGTTTTGCTGAAAAAAGTCTCTTTGATCAAAAAATAACATCCATACAAAAAAACCAACGGCCACGAGAAAATATCGATTGGCAATAAAAGGAATTATTTTTTTCAAAAATTGCATAAAAAAAGGTTGGAGTAAAATTAGTGTAGTTCTAATAATACGCCAACCTTTTATGATAAAGACTTTAAAATTAAAAGCCTTTTAACTATTTGTTGCCAAACTTCACTTTCCCTTTAGGGTAAATTGCCGTTTCACCTAATGCTTCTTCGATTCTGATTAACTGGTTGTATTTAGCCATACGATCGGTTCTCGAAGCCGACCCTGTCTTAATTTGACCACAATTTAAAGCCACTGCTAAATCAGCAATCGTAGTATCTTCAGTTTCACCACTGCGATGTGACATAATCGTGTTATAACCATTGTGTTGCGCCAAAGTAACCGCATTGATGGTTTCAGTCAAAGTGCCTATTTGATTCACTTTCACCAATAAACCATTGCCAATTTTTTTATCAATACCCATTTGTAAACGATCCACATTGGTTACAAATAAATCATCCCCAACTAGTTGACACTTATCGCCAACAGCTTGTGTTAATGCTTTCCAGCCATTCCAATCGTCCTCTGCCATACCATCTTCAATGGAAATAATAGGATATTGTTTCACCCATTTTTCCCAATACTTCACCAATTGATCGCTACTCAATTCCTTTCCAGAGCTTTTATGGAAAACATATTTTTTCTTTTTCGCATCCCACAACTCACTATTCGCAGCATCCATTGCAATGGCGATTTGAGATCCAGTTTTATATCCTGCTGCATGAATTGCTTCAAGAACAGTTTCAATCGCTTCCTCATTGCTTTGAATATTAGGTGCAAATCCACCCTCATCTCCCACATTCGTGCTGAATCCTTTTTTCTTTAATACCGATTTTAAATGATGGAATATTTCAACCCCCCAACGCAAACCTTCACTAAAATTTGGTGCACCAATAGGCATCACCATAAATTCTTGAAAATCGATTTTATTATCTGCATGTGCCCCTCCGTTAATAATGTTCATCATTGGGATCGGTAATGTTTTAGCATTAGTGCCTCCAATATATCTGTACAATGGCAAATTCGCTTCCTCAGCAGCTGCTTTCGCTACTGCCATACTTACTGCTAAAATTGCATTAGCACCTAGTTTACCTTTGTTAGGTGT
Source organism: Chitinophagaceae bacterium (assembly GCA_009693715.1). Classification (GTDB taxonomy): domain Bacteria; phylum Bacteroidota; class Bacteroidia; order Chitinophagales; family Chitinophagaceae; genus Sediminibacterium. The sequence continues at coordinate 33,261 of SHWT01000003.1, read as the reverse complement.
TCCGTCTAATTCAATCATAATTTGATCGATTGCTGCTTGCGCACTTACATCAAATCCTTCAATTGCTTTTGCAATATGATCATTTACATTTTTGACAGCTTTAATAACACCTTTGCCTACATACTTTTTTTTGTCGTTATCTCTTAACTCTACTGCTTCATGGATACCAGTGCTTGCGCCACTTGGCACAGCCGCACGACCCATCGCACCTTCGTCTGTTAATACATCCACCTCAACAGTTGGATTGCCACGACTGTCTAAAATTTGTCTTGCATGAACTTCAATAATGTAACTCATAATATTGCTTATTAATTTCTAAAATAGTTTTATACCCATTGGAGACCGCAATTTACACCCTTTTTTTTAATGGGTAAGCATTTTGAAAATTTCTTCCAAACCTGCCTCGTGTTTTTGTGCTAAAGCGGCAATAGTATCATTTGCAACCAATTTCCCTTTATTCAATACTAACACTCGATCACATATGGCTGTGACTTCTTGTAATATATGTGTTGAAAATAGAATCATTGCACTTGCACTTAAAGATTTAATTAACGCTCTTATTTCCGTTAATTGATTGGGATCCAAACCTGCAGTAGGCTCATCTAATATTAAGAGCATCGGAGCATGAATAATTGCAGCAGCCATCCCCACCCGCTGCTTATAGCCTTTTGAAAGCTGGTTAATTTTTTTAGCCTGCATCAAATTTAATCCTGTTTGTTCAATCACCTCCTTAATACGATTTGCTGGATTTTTAATTTCATGTCCAGCCGCTATAAAACCTAAATATTCCTTCACATACATATCCTCATATAAAGCATTTGATTCAGGCAGGTAGCCAATCATTTTTTTATACTTAACTGCATCTTGTTCGCAACTAAGACCATCCAAAGTAATCGTACCTTTATCTGCTTGTAAAAAACCGACAATCATTTTCATTGTGGTCGATTTCCCGGCACCATTGGGGCCTAAAAAACCAACTACTTCCCCTGTATTAATCGTAAAGGAAATATTATCGACTGCGATTGACGCACCAAAAGTTTTACTTATTTGACTTACTGTTAAAGACATGGTCAAAAATAAGTAACTATCCTTAAATGATTAGGAAATACTTATTCAATCTCCTTAGATGATTCAGGTAAATGTGCATACTCATTCGAGCTTGCATATTTTCCAAAAATGAAAAAACCAACACAAATGGGCGTAAACACAAGTAATATAATCACCCATTGTAAAGCAACATTCGATCTTTGTATTTCAGACGCTGCTGAAATTTTCCCTACTGCTTGGTACACCAAGAAACAAATTAATGCAGGTGCCAATAGCATCCATACATACCCTAATAATTTTTTAACTGAATTCATAATGATTCTATTTTTACTAATTGATTCACTTATTTGACTAAGCTAGTCCATTACATTTTTATCAATTTTATTACTTAGATAAACGACACCAATAATTAAACACACACTGGCCACACCTATGGGATACCATAATCCAGCCAAAGGATCCCCCATGGGCGACTCCGGAGATTTGGTAAACTCAACGATCAAAGTGCCTAAAAAAGGCACCAAACCGCCAAACACCCCATTTCCTATATGATAGGGCAATGACATGGATGTATACCTGATTTTTGTAGGGAACAACTCCACTAGGAATGCTGCAATTGGACCATACACCATGGTGACATAAACAATTTGTATAAACACCAACCATATTAAATTCCAATAAGTGCCTTCATCCATTGTTTTTTCAATGACCACATTTGGCTTCGCCGATTTTGAAACAATTAAACTTGGATTCAATACATCAATTTTCAAATTGGCATCATAAGCTGCAGTTAAATGTAAGGTATCTGTTTTGGTGTATTTAAAATGAGCACCATCCGTGTAAGCAGTATCAAAAACCTGTATTACATATATTTTAGTGGTCTCTTTGGCGTCAATCACCACCTTGGGTTCACTTGTTGTTGTTTTTGATAAATCAATTTTTTCAATTCTATTTTTCGTACTCGTTAAACTTAAAAATTGTTTATAAATGGGTCGGTAAGTTAGCACTGCCGCCAACATTCCAATGAGCATGATCCATTTTCTTCCCACTTTATCACTCAGCCATCCAAACAAAACAAAGCAAGGAGTCGCCATTAATATCGCCCACAACATTAAATTTCTTGATTGTATAAATTCAACCTTACAAACTGTTTCAATAAAACTTTGCGCATAAAACTGTCCCGTATACCAAACCACGCCTTGTCCCATGACAGCACCAAACAAGGCCAACAAAACCATTTTAAAATTTCCCTTATGACCAAAACTTTCCTTTAATGGATTCACTGAAGTTTTTCCTTCGATTTTTAATTTAGAAAACATAGGCGACTCGCTCATGCGCATTCTAATTAAAATAGATACCCCCACCAACAATAATGAAATCCAAAAAGGATATCTCCAACCACCCCATTCTGCACTAAATTTTTCAACCCCTTGACTTGATCTAATTAAAATGATCACGCCTAAAGCTAAAAACAAGCCAAGCGTAGCCGTGGTCTGTATCCAACTGGTCCAAAAACCTCTTTGGCCTTTGGGCGCATGTTCAGCTACATAAGTAGCGGCTCCGCCATATTCGCCACCCAACGCCAATCCTTGTAACAAACGTAGAATTAATACTAAAATAGGCGCAGCCCATCCAATAGTTGCATAACCTGGAACAAGTCCAATGGCAAAGGTGGACCCACCCATAATCACCAATGTCAATAAAAAAGTGTGTTTACGGCCAATCAAGTCGCCTAATCTTCCAAAAACCAATGCTCCAAAAGGTCGTACGATAAACCCTGCTGCAAATATGGCTAAAGTGCTTAACAGTGCTGCAGTGCCTGCATCTGCAGGAAAAAATTGTTTTGAAATGATAGTAGCCAACATTCCAAATATGTAAAAATCATACCATTCAATTAAAGTGCCTACCGAAGATGCGCCAATAACAAAAGCGATACTACTTTGCTTTTTTTCTTGAATCATAAATTAAGTTGTTTTCAAGTGAATATTCAAGTTAATAATTTAAACTGAAAAATGTAAATTTGGGTATCATTATTTATTCAACGATTCGCTATGAGCTACCCTTACCAAATTAAAAATTTAGACGACTACCATGAAGCATATAAAAAAAGTATTGCCGAACCGGAAAAATTTTGGGGTGCTATTGCCGAGAATTTCACATGGCGAAAAAAATGGGATACCGTTCTAGAATGGAATTTTAAGGACCCAAAAATTGAATGGTTTAAAGGTGGAAAATTAAATATTACTGAAAATTGCATTGATCGACACCTTGAAAAAAAAGGCGATACCCCTGCGATCATTTGGGAACCCAATGATCCTAATGAACATCATCGCATTATTACCTACAATCAACTACATTTAAAAGTGTGTCAGTTTGCGCAAGTGCTCATTAATAATGATGTACAAAAAGGAGACCGTGTTTGTATTTACATGGGTATGATTCCAGAGCTCGCTATTGCTGTATTAGCTTGCGCGCGTATCGGTGCCATTCATAGTGTTATTTTTGGTGGATTCTCAGCACAAAGTATTGCAGACAGATTAGAAGATGCACAAGCTGAATTTATTATTACCTGCGATGGCGCTTATCGTGGTGCAAAAGATATTCCATTAAAGTCGATCATTGATGATGCCTTGATCGGAAATAAAACAATGAAACGCGTTATTGTTTGCACACGTACCCGAACAGCAGTATCCATGTTAAAAGGTCGTGATGTTTGGTGGGAGGATGAAATTAAAAAAGTAGAATCACAAGGAATCACTCATGTTGCTGCTGCCGAAATGGATGCAGAAGATCCTTTATTTATTTTATACACTTCCGGTTCTACTGGAAAACCAAAAGGCGTGGTTCATAGTGTTGCTGGATATATGGTATATACCAACTATACTTTTGTAAATGTTTTTCAATACCAACCCAATGATGTCTTTTTTTGTACCGCTGATATTGGATGGATTACAGGACATAGCTATATTGTATATGCGCCATTGAGTGCAGGGGGTACTTCTTTAATGTTTGAAGGCATCCCTACTTTCCCAGATGCTGGAAGGTTCTGGGACATCATCGATAAGTTCAAAGTAAACATTTTATATACCGCTCCTACTGCAATTCGTTCCTTAATGGGATTTGGATTAGGGCCAGTGCAAGGGCATGATTTAAGTAGTTTGAAAGTATTAGGCACCGTTGGCGAACCCATCAACGAGGAAGCATGGCATTGGTATGATGAACATATCGGAAAGAAAAAATGTCCTATTGTTGACACTTGGTGGCAAACAGAAACTGGTGGTATAATGATTTCCAATATGGCAGGCATTACCCCAGGAAAACCAGGCTGGGCCACCTATCCAATGCCAGGTGTAAAAACAATTTTAGTGGATGACAAAGGAGCGGAAGTTACTACGTTGGAAGATGGCTTGTACCGTGGTAATTTATGTATTACACAACCTTGGCCTGCCACTTTGAGAACCACTTATGGCGATCATGAAAGATGCAGAACGAATTATTTTGCTACTTATGAAAATTTATATTTCACAGGAGACGGTGCATTAAAAAACGAACAAGGCCAAATTAGAATCACAGGTCGTGTGGATGATGTACTCAATGTAAGTGGTCACCGAATTGGTACTGCCGAAGTGGAGAATGCAATTAATATGCACGCCGGTGTTGTAGAAAGCGCTGTAGTGGGTTACCCGCATGATATAAAAGGACAAGGAATTTACGCTTACGTCATTTATACAGGATCACATGGACAAGATACGCATGGCACAGCTGATATAATTCGCAAGGATATTTTGCAAACAGTGACGAGAATTATTGGCCCCATTGCAAAGCCAGATAAAATACAATTTGTATCAGGTTTGCCTAAAACACGTTCCGGAAAAATTATGCGTCGCATACTGCGCAAAATTGCCGAAGGTGAATTGAAAAGTTTAGGAGACACTTCAACACTTTTAGATCCTGCAGTGGTGGATGAGATCGTAAAAGGGGTGTTATAATTTAATGCTTCACTTTTGTTTGATTGATCTATTTATTTAAAGACCCATTAGGGTTGGGATAAAAATTTTATCTCTTCTCAGCTCGCCATGACGCTAAAAAATAATAAAATCAAACTAAAACTTAGAACTCGCACTGCGTGCTCAAACAGCTAAGTTTTGTACGTTCGATTTTACAATTTTTATTAACGCTATGGCTCAATGTTCAGATCTAAAACATTTATTCCACCCAAATTTTGATGAGCAATATTCTAGTCGCGAACATTTGTGAATAGCGTAAAGAAAATAACATTATACATCGTAAAAAAATTGTGTGTTTGAGCGAAGCGAGTTCGCAATTTTTAGATGAATAATGTTGTTTTTAGCGTCATTCACAGCGGAGAGCGATAGGATGTTGCTCATCAAAATGGGTTGTATAAAAAAGCCACGACAAAATCGTGGCTTTAAAAGTAGTTATAGGAAGCAGCTATTGCTCCATTAAGTTTTTTAACTTTTTTGACAGGAAGAATAATATGATGGAGGCAACACCGGCCATCCCAACAAAAAACATAAAGAATTCGTGTAGGTTGGTGATTTGATAACCAATAAAGGATGTTGTTTTTCCATTTTCAGGATACAATGCGCTAAATACACCTGCTAATTTATTGGCGAAGGCATTGGCTGTAAACCACACTGCCATTAGCAAAGAGCCAAACTTCAATGGCGCTAATTTATTCACTAAGGATAATCCAATCGGTGACAAACAAAGCTCCCCAAAAGTGTGAAGCATATACATGCCTATTAACCATATCATACTTACTTTGATACCGGTACCCACGCCACTCATGCCAGTGGCAATCCATAAATAACCCAAGGCCAACAACATTAAACCAGCTGCCATTTTATAAGGTGAAGCAGGTTCATGCTTTCCTAGTTTCACCCATAACCAAGCAAATAAAGGCGCAAAACTGACTACAAAAATTGAATTCAATGATTGAAAGAAACTTGAGGGAACAGTAAAGAAACCTAAATCACGATTGGTTTGCTCTTCTGCAAAAAAAGTTAAACTAGCACCTGCTTGTTCAAATGCACTCCAAAAGAAAATAACAAAAAAGGAAACCACAAAAATGACCAACACCTTTTGTTTTTCAATGCCGCTTAAAGTTTTATCTGAAAAAACAATAAATGCAATTAAAGTAATACAGCCCAATAACAAGTAAAATAAATAACTCACTACTTTAACATCAATATATACAAGGGTAATAGTCACTAATGATAACAAAAATAAAAAGCCCACCATCACTGGAATTTTTTGAAACCATTTTGGTGCATCGGCTGGCGCCTCTCCTAGGGCATTGCCCTCTGGATCTTTTAAATATTTTTTCTGAAATAATAATTGTGTAACAACACTAATTAACATAGCAATACCCCCTGCGAAAAACGCCCATTTAAAATCAGCCGGATTTCCAGTATCTCCAAAAAAACCACAAACAAATGGACCCAATGCACCACCGGTATTAATACCCATATAAAATATAGTATAGGCCGAATCTATTCTTTTATCCCCTTTCGGATACAATTGACCTACCAAACTTGAGATATTCGGTTTAAAAAAACCATTACCTGCAATCATACAACCCAAGCCTGAGTAGAATAAGATGGCTGATAAATCTGCATTTTGGTAAAATGTTCCGCAACCAAAAAGTATAAATTCACCAATGGCCATCACCAAGCCGCCTGCAATGATGGAACGGTTATTCCCCCAATATCTATCGGCGATATAACCCCCTAACAATGGCGTTAAATAAATCAAGCCCGTATAACTACCATACACTTGAGAGGCAAAAACTTTGTCAAAAAGCAATGCCTTGGTTAAAAACAAAACCAAAATAGCACGCATGCCATAGTAGTTAAATCGTTCCCACATTTCAGTAGCGAATAAGACATATAAACCTTTTGGATGTTTTAGCGAAGCAGTTGACATAAGCAGTTTTTTATTTAATTGCCTCAAATTAATAAAATCCCTTCAATAAATTTTACTTTCGTGGTGTAATCAAACGAATTATGAACATATTATTAATTGGTGCAGGTGGTAGAGAACATGCTTTGGCTTGGAAAATAGCAAGTAGTCACCAATGTGACCAACTATTCATCGCCCCTGGAAACCCAGGTACTGCCTTATTTGGCACCAATTTGCCCATTAATGTGGGTGATTTTGATGCTTTAAAAACTGCAGCGCTTTCCAATAATATTGAAATGATTATCGTGGGTCCAGAAGACCCCTTGGTGAAAGGGATTTATGATTTTTTTGCAGATGATGCTGCCACCCAACATATTAATGTCATTGGGCCAAGTGCCAAAGCCGCTCAATTGGAAGGAAGTAAAGCTTTTAGTAAGCACTTCATGCAAAGGCACCAAATTCCTACTGCAGGCTATGCAGAATTTACAGTTGAAAACTATGAACAAGGTAAGGAATACATTGCCAAGCATACTTTACCAATAGTGCTAAAAGCAGATGGATTGGCTGCTGGAAAGGGCGTCATTATTGCGTTTACACACAAGGAGGCCATGGATAGCTTTGAGGAGATGATCCTCAACAAACAATTTGGAGATGCCAGCTCAAAAGTAGTGATTGAAGAATTTTTGACTGGAATTGAAGTGAGTGTTTTTGCACTAACGGATGGGAGAAATTATAAAATTATAGGGCATGCCAAGGACTACAAACGAATAGGGGAAGGAGATACAGGACTTAATACGGGCGGAATGGGTTGCGTAACCCCAGTCCCATTTATGGATGATGCCTTCATGCACAAAGTGGAGGAGCGAATTGTAAAACCCACCATTCATGGGATTCACCAAGAAGGTATGACCTATAAGGGTTTCGTTTTCTTTGGGCTGATGAATCAAGGAGGTGAGCCCTATGTTATAGAATATAATTGCCGATTAGGGGACCCTGAAACGGAAGTAATTCTACCCCGATTACAAACCGATTTAGTGAGCTTATTAGCAGCAGCAGACAATGGCACTTTAGAAGATGTCAATATTGAATACCATAATGCAAGTTTCGCAACCGTTATGGCAGTAAGTGGAGGTTATCCTGGCGCTTACAAAAATAATTTTATCATTACGGGTATTGAACAAGCAAAGGCGATACCCGATATGCATGTATTTCAAGCAGGCACTAGCTTTCACGAGAATGCGGTTGTGACAAGTGGTGGTCGCGTTTTAACAGTTACTGCAAAAGGAATAAACTTACAAGACGCTGTTTCAAAAGCAAAAAATGGATTGTCAATGATCCATTTTGAAGGCATGTATTTCAGAAAAGATATTGGGTTTGAATTTCCATAAATTTTTACTAGGAAATTCTTTTCTGATTCATTTGTAAAAAGCTTTGTATTTCGGCAATTTTAGTTCAATTTTGCTACATTCACCTAGTATTATTCAAATAACGATTTACAATGGGCATATTTAACTTTTTTACACAGGAAATAGCAATGGACTTAGGTACTGCTAACACCCTTATCATTCACAATGATGAAGTTGTCGTGAATGAACCTTCTATTATTGCTTTGAACAGAAATAATATGAAGGAAGTTTTAGGCGTAGGTAAAAAAGCATTACTGATGCATGAAAAAACGCATGAAAGTATAAAAACAATTCGTCCATTAAAAGATGGCGTCATTGCCGACTTCAACGCTGCTGAATTAATGATTCGCGAGTTGATGAAAATGATTTATCCAAAGAAGCCTTTGTTTCCTCCCAGTTGGAGAATGGTTATTTGTATTCCATCTTCCATTACCGAGGTTGAAAAAAGAGCCGTACGTGATAGTGCAGAACAAGCAGGTGCGAAGGAAGTTTATATGATTCACGAACCGATGGCTGCAGCTTTAGGAATTGGTATTGATGTGGAAGAGCCTGTTGGGAATATGATTATTGATATTGGAGGTGGTACTACTGGGATTACAGTTATTGCATTAGCAGGAATAGTTTGTGATCAAAGTATTCGTATTGGAGGTGATGAATTTACTGCAGATATTATGGAATCACTAAGAAGATATCATAGTTTATTAATTGGCGAGCGTACTGCAGAACAAATTAAAATTCATGTAGGTGCTGCATTAAAAGATTTAGATAATCCGCCAGATGATATGCCCGTAAATGGGCGTGATTTAGTAACAGGTATACCAAAACAAATTATGGTAAGCTACCAAGAAGTTGCGGAAGCTTTAGATAAAAGTATTTTCAAAATAGAAGAAGCAATTTTGAAGGCATTGGAAACAACACCTCCTGAATTAGCTGCAGATATTTATCGTCGCGGTTTGTATTTAACTGGCGGTGGTGCATTATTACGTGGGTTGGATAAGCGTTTGAGTTCAAAAATTAAATTACCTGTACACATTGCGGAAGATCCACTTAAAAGCGTGGTGCGTGGAACAGGAATTGCATTGAAAAACTACCAACGATTCCCCTTCATCATGAGATAAAAGATTTATTTAATCAACTTTTATAAAGGCGATCACCATTGAAGAATATCATTGGGTTCATAAGACAAAACTTTACTTTCTTTATTTTTTTGATGCTACAAATTGTGTCATTAGTGACCTTGTCGTCCTATAGCAAATCACACCAAACATTTTTTGGTGGTATGACCAATCAAGTGATTGGCGATATCAATAACAGATATAATAATTGGTCATATTTTTTCAGATTAAAAAAAACGAACACTTTATTGACTGCTGAAAATGTAGCGCTTCGTAATCAATTAGCGCAAAACTTTGTCCCATTAGATACGACAAAAAAATTGGGCACGTTGATATTGCGCAAGGATAGTCTTGAAAAAACAAGAAAGTTCTATTACTACCCAGCAAAAGTGGTAGGCAATACATTTACACTGCAAAAAAATTATATTACTATTGAACGTGGTGCATTGCAAGGCGTAAAAAAAGATATGGCTGCCATTAGCCCTGACGGAAGTATTGTGGGTATTGTGATTGAAGTGAATGATAATTACAGCAAGATTATGAGCTTGCTTCATCGCAACAGCAAAGTGAGTGCCATGCTAAAACGGGATAAGGTGGCGGGAACGGTTGAATGGGATGGAAGCAATCCTGATATTTTGATTTTAAAAAATATTTCAAAAAGTGCAGCGCCTAAAATAGGAGATTCTGTTTTAACCAGTCCTTATTCAGCAAGCTTCCCTGCGCAATTAATGCTTGGCCGGGTTACAAAAGTGGTGGTTGATCCAGCAAGTAATTTTTTGACCCTAGAATTAAAGTCGGCTACCAACTTTTACAATTTAGAGTTTATATACCTGGTTGAAAATAAAAGGATGAATGAGCAATTAAATTTGGAAACAAATAAAATGCCCAATGAATAGTTTAATTAAAAATAGTATTCGTTTTATATTATTGCTACTCATTCAAGTAGTGGTCCTAAAGGAAGTACCCCCGATTCATCAATTCATCACACCCTACTTATATTTTTTATTTATTTTATGGTTACCCTTTGGCACAAGTAGATTGTCCATTACCTTTTTAGGCTTTTTGATTGGATTTATTTTGGATTTGTTTTCAAACACGCCAGGCTTACATGCTGCAGCTTGCGGGCTCATGGCATATGTACGTCCAAGCATACTGAATTTATTATTAGCACAAGAAGCCTCAGAGGAAGTGAATAAAGAACCTAGCATTGGCACGATGGGATGGGGGCCGTATTTATTTTATGTATTTGTATTAACTTTTATTCATCATTTTTATCTGGTACTGTTAGAATGGATGCAATTTGGAAGCTTCGGATACTTTTTAGGCAAAGTAATAGCCACAAGCACCATGAGTGTTGTTTTGATTTTTTTAGTTGAACTAATCATGAATCGCCGAAAGCTAAAAAGATAATACATGTCCGTATATAATCAAAACAGGGGTGGTATTATTCAAATTATTATTGGTATCATTTTTACCATTCTTATTGCGCAACTCATTAGCGTACAAATTTTTTCATCGAAATATAAATTAGCGGCTGATAATAATGCGATTTATAGAAAAATTATTTACCCAGATCGCGGCATCATTTACGATCGTCGAAAAAAAGCATTACTAGAAAATACGATTAGTTATGACTTGGCAGTCATCCCCAATGAAGCAAAGGGCGTAGACACCAATATGCTTTGCCAAATTTTAAATATTGACAAAGCAACCTATTCAAAAAGAATTATTGAAGCGATCATAAAAAATACAAGGGTAAAGGCAAGTACTTTTGAAGCTTTTTTATCTGCCGAAACCTATGCGCAATTAAATGAAAACTTATATCGCTTTCCAGGTTTTACTTTATCTGAACGTAGCATCCGATCCTACCCTTATAATACAGCAGCACATGTTTTAGGATATGTCGCCGAAGTAGATGTAAACTTTTTACAAAAACATGCTGCAGAAGGATATGAAATGGGTGATTATGCAGGCATGACAGGACTAGAGCGATTTTATGAGCCAATTTTAATGGGACAAAGAGGCGTAACGCGATTTTTACGAGACAATAAAGGAAAAATTCAAGGTGCCTATGAAAAAGGTATTTATGATACCCTAGCTATTGCAGGTAGGAATATTTTCACCAGCATGGATGTGGAAGTACAGCAATTAGCCGAAAAATTATTACAACATAAAATTGGCAGCGCTGTCGCCATCAATCCAAAAACAGGTGGCATTATTGCCATGGCTTCAAGCCCTGGGTATAATCCAAATTTATTAACAGGGAACCAACGTCGTAAGACAATTGGTAGATTATTGCTAGATACCGCGCGTCCAATTTACAACCGAGCGATTAAAGGACAATATCCGCCAGGGTCTACCTTTAAGCCGTTGGGTGCTTTGATTGCATTAGACCTAGGTTTAATTACGCCCGCTTATGGATATAATTGCCGTGGTTCTTATGGTGCATGCGGCGATCCGCGTAAATGTGAACACCACAATCCTGGTCATGCAGCTAATTTACAACTAGCATTAGCTTATTCTTGTAACTCTTATTTTTTACAAGTATTTAGAATGGCAATTGATGATCCGAAATACCACAATGCAAAAAAAGGATATTTAAAATGGAAAGAATATCTGAATGCATTTGGCCTTGGAAGAAAGTTAGGCGTTGATTTGCCAAGTGAAAACAGGGCTAACATCCCAGATACTGCACAATACAGCCGAGATTTTGGTGGTGCCAAATATTGGAACAGCTGTTACATGCTAACCTTGGGTATTGGACAGGACCGAATGACAGCTACCCCACTTCAATTAGCCAATGCAATGGCATACCTTGCGAATTCAGGATTTTATTACACACCGCATTTTGTGGATAGTATCGAAAACGAAGATGAAGAAGATAAGGTGATGCTTGAAAAATATAGATCTAAAATTGAAGTAACTAAAATTCCAAAACAATATTTTGATGTTATCAAAGAAGGGATGCATGATGTAACAGTAATAGGTACTGCTGCATTTATCAAAGTACCTGGACATGATTTTTGCGCTAAAACTGGAACTGCCCAAAACCCACACGGGAAAAATCATTCCTTATTTGTATGTTTTGCCCCAAAAGAAAATCCAACAATTGCTGTAGCAGTAGTGGTAGAGAATGCGGGTTATGGTTCCACTTGGGCGGGTCCTATTGCGGGGCTCATGATGGAGAAGTATTTAAATGATACTTTGACCACTGAAAGTAAATTGAAAGCTGAAAATTTATCTAATGTGGACTTAATGCCGGCTGCTATTAAAAGCTGGTATGTACGCAACAACAAAACAGAAATGCTCACCCCGATTGAATATAACAATGATGAACTAGCGGATGTATGGGATATGGAAATGTTATCTGAAATTGCCCCTGCAAAAGCAGTAATGGATACCCTAAAAAAAATAGATACCCTACCAGCAACACCTCCATCTAAACCATTACCTACAAATAAGGTTAACAAAGAAAATGCAATCGACCCATTAGAAAAAAAGAAAAAAGCAACTGCGCAAAAAAATGGTAAACTATAACAATAATAATTTTTCTAAAGGAACCGACTTAGCGGTGATATTATTATATGTCATGATGGTGGCTATTGGAATTTTATGCATTTTCATGGTGGAGTATAACCCTAATCTAAATTGGAGTAACTCTTTTTTAACCGCAAAGACGAATTATAGCAAGCAAATTTATTTTGCAATCTTTTGCGCTTTTATTGCTATTTTTATCTTGCTCATGGATAGTAAGGTATTTACAGCATTATCAAATGTTTCCTATGTTTTAGGGATATTACTAATGCTTGCTACTTTTGTTTTAGGAAAAGATATCAATGGATCAAAAAGCTGGATTCCCATTGCAGGCGGATTTAATTTACAACCTGCTGAATTATGCAAAATATTTACTGCTTTAATATTAGCTAAGTTTATTTCAAAACCTGAAACCGACTTTTCTAAATTAAAATCGCACCTGATTGCAGGTGCCATGATTATACTACCTGCGATTTTATCTGTGATGCAACATGAGTTAGGCTTAGCCTTGGTATATAGTGCTTTTATTTTTGCCATGTACAGAGAAGGGCTTCCTCCTGTAATATTAGTTGCTTTACTATCCTTTGCCATATTAGTTATTGCTACCTTATTATTAGACCCCACCGTTTTATCCATAATCATTTCTGTAATTGCAGGATTAATTATCTTAAACCTAATAAAAAGATTCAAAAGAAATAAAAATTCAATTCTAGTCATTTTATCCATTTGGATGATTTGTTTCGGCACCATTAAATACATCGTTCCTTATATTTTCAATAATGTATTAGAGTGTTATCAAAGTACACGTATATATAGCATGATGGGTAAGGAATATGATTGTGGCCAAAATGTAAAATCATTTAACAAAACAGCTATTAATAAAAAAACTGTACGCAAGCCAGACGATTATAATGTAAAACAAAGTAAGATAGCTATTGGATCCGGTGGATTTTGGGGAAGAGGTTTTTTAAAGGGAACGCAAACCAGAGGAAAATATGTACCTGAACAACATACAGATTTTATATTTACTTCCTTAGGAGAAGCCTTTGGATTTGTGGGTACTTTTACATTTCTAGGTTTGTATCTGTTTTTTCTGTTTCGGTTGATACGTATCGCAGAAAGGCAAAGAAGTACTTTTTCAAGAGTATACGCTTATAGTGTCGTGGGCATCTTCTTTTTCCATATTGCTGTTAATATAAGTATGTGCATTGGACTATTTCCTGTGGTAGGTATTCCTTTACCTTTAATTAGTTATGGTGGATCCTCCTTGCTAACGTTCACAGTACTTGTTTTTATATTATTAAGATTAGACGCTGACAGGCAAATGGTACTGCGTTAATCCTTATTTTTATCCCATGCGTATTTATCCTTTATCTGAGGGCAATTTTTCAATTGATAGTACAAAAGTGTTTATTCCTTTTGATGGGGATATACAAAACCGACCCCCAGGTAGTATACTAGTGCAAGTACAACCCTTTGTGGTCGTAACTGAAAAGGACATTATTTTATTGGATACGGGCCTCGGCTATTTTAATAACCAAGGTATACTTCAAATACATGCTAATTTAATGGCCATTGGCATTGACCCTTCAAGCGTGACCAAGGTTTTTCTGAGTCATTTACACAAGGATCATTCAGGCGGAATTAGTTACCTACACCCCCAACATCAGGAACGTTTTATTAGCTTCCCTTATGCCACCTATTATATACAAAAATGTGAATATGATTTGGCACTGCAATCAAAAAGCGCTTCCTATATTGTGGATCAGATACAGCTATTGGAAGCATTTAGCAAAGTGCATTGGCTTTCACAGGACGAAGGTGTGATTGAAGATTTGATTCATTATAAAATTACCGGTGGGCATAGTTTATATCATCAAGTGTGTTGGATTAAAGAACAGGCCGAGATCCTATTTTTTGGCGCGGATGTAGCGCCGCAACTGCAACAGATGAAATCAAGGTTTGTAGCCAAGTATGACTTAGATGGTAAATTAGCCATGGAGTGGCGACAACAATGGTGGGAAAAGGGACAACTAGAAAATTGGACCTTTGCTTTTTATCATGATATCAAAGTTCCTACCTACAACGCATTGTAAATGCTTAAAACGAACATTCATTAGGAATCAATACGGACAAGGGTTTCAGGGAATCTAATTTAATTTGTGCTACCTTTATAGTACAATAGTATGCCTACAAGCGCTCATAATTACGCAATTCAATTCAGAAAAAATGTTTCTGATAAATACATTATCTACAATAGTTTATTTGCAGCACTCCCTTACTCAGGCGTAGCCAATGTGGGTGCTTTATTACCCATTTTATTACAAACATGCGAGGAAGGATTTAGTAAAGACAAATCACCTATTGAAATTGTCGACTACTTTTTCAAACAACACACTTATGTTGAAACTGAGAAAGAAAAACTAGACCACCTTTTTAAATATGTTCAATACATGGAAAGACAGGTGGTATTGTTTGATGCAATTGAGGATGCCGCATTTACCAGTGTTAATGAAGTAGATGGTATTGGAAGCTTAAAAGCGCTCCTTAGAGATGCCGAATTTTTGGACAATACTGATACCTTAAAAAAGAAACTGGAAAAATTTAAAGTCCGCCTTGTATTAACTGCGCATCCAACACAATTTTATCCTGCGAATGTTCTAGGCATCATCCATGACATGGGGGAATCCATTGGAAAAAATGATTTTAATACCATTAATCAATATATTCAACAACTAGGCCTTACACCATTTTTTAACAAGAAGCAACCTACGCCTACGGATGAGGCTTTAACTTTAATGTGGTACCTGGAAAATATTTTTTACCATTCCATAGGCAATATTTATAGCAGCATTGTTCGAGACGTATTTAATAATCAATATGATGGCGAAAACCCATTTATTGAATTAGGCTTTTGGCCTGGCGGTGATCGGGATGGCAATCCGTTTGTAAATGCAGCAACCACCTTAAATGTAGCAAAGGCTTTACGAAGCAGTATTATTGTTTGCTATTACAGAGATGTAAGAAAATTAAAACGAAAATTAACATTTTCAGGTGTGGATATTTTAGTCAATGAATTGGAAGCAAGTTTGTACGAAAATGTTTTCAGACCAGATGAAGCAAAGCCGATTACCACTAATGAAATCATTGATTGTCTTTCCAAAATTAAAAACATCATCATCGAAGGTAATTATTCATTATACTTATCTAGGCTAGAAGGCTTAATGCATAAAGTAAAATTATTCGGTACCCATTTTGCATCAGTTGACATTAGACAGGACAGCACAATACACCATGCTGTTTTAATGGATGTGCATCAAACCCTATTTCAACAGGATGGAAAAGGTATTTTACCAAGTGATTACAACGCCTTAAATAGCGAAGCCAAAATCAATGTGTTAACGAACATAGCAGGACAAATAAACCCTACTGATTTTAAGGAAACTATCACCAAGGATACCCTTGAAAGTATTTATGCGATTACTACTGTTCAAAAAATGAATGGCATTCCCGGATGTCACCGCTATATCATTAGCAATTGTCAATCGGCAATTAATGTAATGGAGCTATATGCATTATGTAGGCTTTGTGGATGGGACACCCATTTATCCAATTTAGATATTGTTCCATTATTTGAGACGATTGAAGATTTAACCAACGCAGAAGAAATCATGTCTATTTTATATAATAATCCATTATACAAAATACATTTACAAAATAGGCAGGCGCAACAACCCATTATGTTAGGATTTAGCGATGGTACCAAAGATGGAGGTTACTTACAAGCCAATTGGAGTATCTACAAAGCCAAGGAAACACTCACTAAAATTTCAAGAGCTAATAGTATTGTTGTGAAATTTTTTGATGGTCGTGGTGGACCACCTTCAAGAGGTGGTGGTAAAACACATCAATTTTACGCATCCATGGGCAACCAAATTGAAAATGAAGAAATTCAATTAACGGTACAAGGTCAAACGATTACTTCAAATTTTGGAACCATCCAATCTGCACAATTTAATATTGAGCAATTATTGAGTGCTGGAATTAGCAATGAAATATCTGCCAATGCTAAGCTTCAGCTCAGTGAAAAAAATAGGGAGCTACTGGAAGAACTTGGGCATATCAGTTATGTCAGCTACCAACAACTAAAACAAAATCCACTATTCCTTCCTTATTTACAAAAATTTAGTCCCCTCAATTATTATGGTAAAAGTAATATTGCGAGCAGGCCTACTAAAAGAGGATTGAAAAATGAACTTAGTTTTTCCGATTTAAGGGCCATCCCATTTGTAGGTAGCTGGAGTCAACTAAAACAAAATGTGCCCGGTTATTACGGGGTGGGCACTGCACTACAAGTGTTAAAGGAAAAAGGACTTTGGAATGATCTCACCTCCTTATTTAATACCAGTGCTTTTTTTAGAACCCTGGTTGACAATAGTATGATGAGTATGGTGAAGTCCAACTTTGCCATTACCAAGTATGTTGAAAACGACGCTGTTTTTAATGAATTTCGTCAAATCATTAAGGACGAGTTTATATTAACTACCCAATTATATTTAGAATTAAATAATTGTAATAGTTTAATGGAAAAAGATACTTTGGCAAAACATTCCATTTTACTTAGAGACCGCATTGTACTACCCTTACTAACGATACAACAATATGCACTTTGTAAAGTACAGGAGTCCACCATTGACCCCAACTTAAAAGAAGCCTACGAAAAATTAGTAACTCGAACTATGTTTGGGGTAATTAATGCAGCTCGAAATTCAGCATAACAGTATCACTAAATGGGTCCTACACTATCTTTCCATTGCCATAAATGCAAACAAACATAGGTCCTAAAAGGTGCCCAAGTAAGTGATTTTTTTAACATTTTTGTTTTAAGTTCTTTTTTAGATTCAAACTTAATCTTATATAATTTAATCATTGCCTGCTGAATTCCTAGGTCATCAACTGCAAAAACATCTTCCTGTCCTAAACTAAACATGAGTAACATTTCAACCGTCCACTTCCCTACTCCTTTTATTTGTGTCAGTAATTCAATCACCTGCTCCGGTGGCATGGTATATAGCTGCTTATCAGTTACCTTGTTTTCAATAAAAAAAGTAGCCACATTTTGTACATAATTTACTTTTGAATTGCTCAAGCCAATACCCCTCAACACCCTTGGATCGGTGGCTAACACTTTTGCGCAAGTAGGTTCCTTGCCATCATATAAATCCAAGAAACGTAAAAAAATAATCTTCGCCACTTTGGTACTTAACTGTTGGCTAATAATACTAGCTATTAATCGGATGGGGGTGTTTTTTCTTTTTTTTAAAGCATGCGTATCAGCAGCTAATAGCGATGCTAATTTTATGTCTTTTTTTAAGTGCCCCTTGTAAGTCATGCCCACAAATTAGGGAGATTTATTTATTTATCTTAACTTTTCACTGAATTCAAAAAAACTATATGAAAAATTATCTCATTTTAATCGCTATTTTATTTACGCAAAATGTAATTGCCCAAAATACCACGCCAACAAAGCCCGAAGCTACTATTGATGTTACCATCACGTATGAAAACGAGCAAGACAATATAAAAGCTATTCAAGCAATTTTACAAAATCAAACAGCTGCTTGGAATAAGGGTGACCTTGACGCATTTATGGTGGGTTATTGGAAAAGTGACAGCTTAGTATTTATGGGAAAATCGGGCCCTACCTATGGTTATAAAAATACCTTAGCCAACTATAAAAAAAACTATCCCGACGCTAACTATATGGGCAAATTACATTTTGATATTGTAAGTATTAAACCCCTTGGTAAGAGCTACTTTTTTGTCATTGGAAAATGGTTTCTACAACGCAGTGTTGGCGATGTAAATGGGGTATATACTTTGGTATTTAGAAAAACCAAAACTGGTTGGAAAATTATTTCAGACCATAGTAGTTAATGCCAATTAAACCATAGCACCCCTCACTAATATTCATCAAATTTAACAGGGGTCTTCCATAGCCGATATAAGCCATACATAAAGGCAACAAAACTTCCGATAAGGTAAATATAAAACAAGATATTACTTACGCGCCAATGGTCTTGTATAAATGCATAGCCCAGCATAATGCCCAAAGTGGAATTGGAAAACATCCATAACAAAGTAAAGCCGATGCTATAGGTTATTCTATTTAAAAATGCAAGTACTTGTGGATCCATCTAATGTAATTTGAATGTGAAATACATTGAAATAATATTCAAAATTATTAATCTAAACTTTGTTTATTCGCCGCGGCAGCTTTCAATATCCGGTCAAATTGTGCTGGGGTTAAATCATTATAAAAATAGTAAACAGGATCTACTTTAACGCCTCTTTTAATTACTTCATAATGACAATGCGGGCCTGTACTTTTCCCGGTGCTACCAATATAACCAATCACTTCGCCCCTTTTAACTGATTGTCCCACTTTAGCTTTTACGCGCACCATATGACCATATAAAGTTTGATAGCCATAGCCATGATTGATCACTACTTTATTTCCATAACCATCACTATTAAATCCTGCTGCCTGCACCACGCCATCTGCCGTTGCATATATGGGCGTTCCAGAGGGGGCTGTAAAATCAAGCCCTGCGTGTAAACGATAGTCCTTATATAAAGGATCAATTCTATAGCCATAGCCTGAAGCAATTCGATTCAAATTTTTATTACTAACCGGCTGAATGGCAGGAATAGCCCTTAATAATTTTTCTTTATTTTTTACCATCGTTCCTACTTCCACATAGGACTTATCCTGAAAGGCCGATCGCACACTCAAATTATTTAATTGCGCAATCATATTAGATAACAGCGCTGAACTTGATAAATTTTGAATCATTCGCACTTCCTTCAACGCTTCCATATCCTTTAAACGCGCACTATCAGGAATTGGACTCGACTCAAATATGGAACGGTAAACCTCATTGTCCCTACTTTCTAATTCAGTCATTTGTAACTCCAATTGCCTAACCCTATCTTGGATGACACTATAACTTGCACGGTAGCTTTCATTTTGTTGGCGGAGTAATTTTTCCTTTGGAGAATCGATATATTGAAATAGTATCGCAACAATAACCACCCCAGTAACGATGGACGCAGCAATAAATCCAAAAAGTTGAAGCAGCCTTACTTTAAGGGGCACTTCCACTTTATCAAACCTGAGTGTGTGGGTATTAAAATGATATTTAATTTTCTTCATTTGAATTCACCGATTATTTGGCAAGTATGGCCATAAAAAAGCCCCAATTCCTTACCTTTGAGGTCATCTTAAAGTACAACACAAATATAGCTTTTTAAGATGAACACTGCCTAAAATTCACCGACATGATGACCAGTTCAGAAATAAGACAACAGTTTTTAGATTTTTTTGCTTCTAAAGGCCATGCAATCGTACCCTCCGCTCCTATTGTCGTGAAGAACGACCCTACTTTATTATTTACCAATGCGGGGATGAATCAATTCAAAGATTATTTTTTAGGCAACCAAGTGCCTAGTCATACGCGTATTGCGGACACACAAAAATGTTTACGTGTAAGTGGTAAGCACAACGATTTAGAGGAAGTGGGTGTAGATACCTACCATCATACCATGTTTGAAATGTTGGGAAACTGGAGCTTTGGCGATTACTTCAAAGGCGAAGCAATTGCATGGAGTTGGGAATTATTGACCAAAGTATATGGCATTGATCCAGCTAAATTATATGTTAGTGTTTTTGAAGGCGATGCTTCCGAAAATTTGCCAGCGTCGAGTGAGGCTTTAATGCATTGGAAAAAATGGGTATCTGAGGATAAAATAATTTACGGCAATAAAAAAGATAATTTTTGGGAAATGGGTGACACTGGACCTTGTGGTCCATGTAGTGAAATACATGTGGACATGCGTTCTGACGAGGAAATTGCAAAAATACCTGGTCGTGATTTAGTCAACATGGATCACCCACAAGTGATTGAAATTTGGAACAATGTATTTATCCAATACAATCGAAAAAAAGATGGCAGCCTAGAAGCCCTTCCAAATAAGCATGTAGATACTGGTATGGGATTTGAAAGATTAGTAAGGGTCATTCAAAATAAAAAAAGCAATTACGATTCTGATGTTTTTACTGGCACTATTGATGCAGTAGCAAAAATCACCGGCAAACAATATGATTTTAGTGCAAGCAAACAAGCCATTGCATTTCGAGTTTTAGCTGACCATATTAGAGCCATTGCATTTACAATTGCCGACGGACAATTACCTGCAAATATAGGTGCTGGTTATGTAATCAGAAGAATTTTAAGAAGAGCTGTGCGATATTACTATTCCTACTTGGATTATAAGAAACCCTTATTACACCAACTCATGCCCTTATTGGCAAAACAATTCGAAAACGTTTTTCCTGAATTAACCGCGCAATTAGATTTTGTATCTAAGGTAGTAAAAGAAGAAGAGGAAGGTTTTTTAAGAACATTAGAAAAAGGATTAAAAAGAATTGATGATATTGTAAAAACGCATTCAAAAGGTGCTACCATTGAAGGCAAATTAGTGTTTGAATTGTTTGACACCTTTGGCTTCCCGGTAGATTTAACCAGGTTAATTGCAAGTGAAAATGATTTACTAGTAGATGAAGCCGGTTTTGAAAAAGAAATGTTACAACAAAAAAACAGAAGCCGTGCGGCTACTGCCATTGACACTGGTGATTGGATACAAGTAACGGAAGATGCGGAAACCAAGTTTGTTGGGTATACGCAGATGGAAACAAATAGCACCATTATTAAATACCGTCATGTAAAAGCAAAAGGGAAGGAAGCGTATCAATGGGTATTGAGCGAGACGCCTTTTTATGCAGAAAGCGGTGGACAGGTGGGCGATAGCGGAACTTTGACCTTTGAAGATGGTACCCTATTGCAGGTAACAGATACAAAAAAAGAAAACAACCTTTTTATTCATTTTACTGATACGATTGCAAATGTAATTGGAGAAAAAGTAAAAGCACAAGTGGCGATTGCGCATCGAAAAAATACGACACTTCATCACTCCGCAACACATTTGCTACATGCAGCCTTAAGAAATGTATTAGGAAAGCATGTTGCACAAAAAGGTAGTTTAGTGAATGCAGAACAATTACGTTTTGATTTTTCTCATTTTGCTAAAATGACAACAGAAGAAATAAATGCAGTCACTGTTTTAGTGAATGAAAAAATAAAGGCAAATATCCCAGTGGTGATTAATGAAATGGATAAAGCGGATGCCATCCAATTGGGTGCCATGGCTTTATTTGGAGAAAAATACGGAGATAAAGTTCGTGTAGTTGTGATGGATCCCAACTATTCTATTGAGTTATGCGGTGGAACACATGTGGGTCACACAGGCGAAATTGGTCACTTTATTTTAAAGGCGGAAGCTTCTGTTGCTGCAGGCGTAAGAAGAATTGAAGGGGTGGTGGGCGAAGCAGCGGAACTATTTTTAACCGAAGTCAAAGAAAAATTACACAAACAAATTATACAATTGGCTGAAGCATGTGAAAGTATTGCTTCAAAAATAAATGCCCAATTTAAAGCGCCTGACTGGAATGAAAATACAAGCACGGATGTTTTAAATGATACCATTGCTTCATTGCAAACGAGTCAAAAGGAATTATCCAAAAAATTAGAAAGTCAGGAAGCTTTATTAGTCAATGAATTGTTTGAAAAATACAGCACTGAATTTACTACAGTGAATGATATTCAATTTTTAGGGGTGCAATTACAATTGGGTAGTGCAGATCATTTGAAAAAATTAGCACAACAACTTGGTACAATACACGCTAACTCCGTAGTTGTATTGACCAGTAAAGTGGACGATAAAGCAAATGTAGTATTAGCAATGAGTGAATCCCTGGTCAACCAAAAAAACTGGCAGGCGCCTCAAATCATCAAGGAAAAAATTGCCCCATTAATTAAAGGTGGCGGTGGTGGTCAAAAAACCATTGCAAGCGCAGGCGGTCAGGATACGACACAGCTTGATCAAGTCATTGCAGTCATCAAAGCAATGCTTTAAATTAACTATCTAATTAATAATCAAAGCCTTATCAATACTTGATAGGGCTTTTTTGGGGAGAAGGTTGGGTATGAAAATTTTCAAATTGACTAAAATTTAACATTTGCGAATTGTTTCGTAGTTAATTAAATTCCCTACATTTGCTTTAGAAATATATCTATACTTAAACATAAAAATATGATCAAGCAAGTAAGCAGTTTTTTAATGCTGTGTGTAATTGCACAAATAAGTTTTGCGCAAACTAGTACAAATGAAAACTCAAAATTAAAATTAGATCTTAAAAAGCCAACCGTTGTTGTTGTAAAAGGTTATCCGAGGGACACCAGCATTGCGGTAAAAGGTGAAACGCCCTTATACATTGTGGATGGCAAAGAAATAAAAAACATCAATGAAATTTCCCCCAATGATATTGAAAAAATAGATGTTTTAAAAGGAGCATCTGCCACCAAACTATATGGTAAAAAAGGGGCAAAGGGCGTAGTAGTGATTACGACAAAAAAGAATGCTAAAGCAAGTAAGGATAATAAAGATCAAAAAGAAGTTACTGTAACTGTGCGGACGCAAGAAGGTAAAATATTGAAAAACGACAAAGGAGATAAAAAAGAAAACGATGCTGTTACTGAGGAGCGAGTAAATGTATTAATTGATGGCGATAAAATTATCATCAATGGTGAGGAAGTAGGCGAAAATGATCCAAGAATCAATGGGCAAGGCAAAAATGGCGTGATTTTAAAAAGAATGATGACACCTCGTGGAAATAGTAAAGAAAATAAAATAGTGGAGGGTAAGCCATTGGATTTGAATATAGATGATGTTTTATCTTTCGCAACACCTGCTCAGAGCAACGCAGCTTTTTTAGGTGTGCTATCAGAAGAAAATGAATTGGGCGCTAAAATTAATGAAGTTAGCGAAGGAAGTCCAGCAGCAAAAGCCGGCCTTAAGAAGGATGATATTATTACTAATGTTAATGACGAAAAAATTACAGGGCCAAAAGATTTGTATGAAGCTATTGGCAAATTCAAGCCATCAGATAAAGTACAAATCAGTATTTTAAAAAATGGTGCTAAAACAAAATTGACAGCCGAACTAGAAAAAAATAAAGCACAATCATTTAGTTATAGCATGCCTAATCAAGGAATGACTATTGAACCTAACTTCGTCCCTAACACACCAAGAGGCAGGGGTAATAATGGAACACAACGATTTGGATTTGAACTACCACAAATGCCAGAATTAAATAATTTTTTCGGCAATATTGAAAAACCAAAATTAGGCATCAGTGTGGAGGATGTTGAAGAAAATGAAGGTGTGAAAATTTCATCTGTAAGTGAAAATTCACCAGCTGCAAAAGCCGGGCTAAAAGAAGATGATATTATCACAGAAGTGAATGATAAAAAAGTAAAAGATGTGGATGGTATTAAGCCTATTATTAAAGGGGCCACAGAAGGCACTATTTTCAAATTTAATATTACAAGAAATGGTAAAAAAACCGTGATTGAAGTGAAAATTCCAAAGAAGCTTAAAACAGCTGATTTGTAAGTAAGCATTAATAACCTTATCCGCTGCGCCCCGTCTATTTCTGAACATTCAGATTAAGACGGGGCGTTTATTTTAGGGTATTTAAACTAAAAATAAGCCCCAAATAATTGTACTTTTGCTTCATGGCAAATGCGGATAAATATGAGGCAGTCATTGGATTAGAGATTCATGCACAATTAGCAACACAGAGTAAGTTATTTTGTGGTGATGCTGCTTCCTTTGGCGCTGAACCCAATACCCATATTAGCCCAATCACCATGGGGCATCCTGGAACCCTACCTAAAACAAATGTAAAAGCAGTTGAATACGCGATTAAACTAGGTATTGCTTGTGGTGCTCGTATTGAAAATAATAATTACTTTGCGCGCAAAAATTATTTTTACCCCGACCTGCCAAAGGGTTATCAAATCACGCAACATACTACACCCATTTGTGTGGGAGGTGCCATTACGATTAAAGGAGAAGCTGGCGATAAAATAGTACAGTTAAATAGAATTCATTTGGAGGAAGATGCCGGCAAAAGCATTCATGATGCTTCAGCACTAGACACTTATATTGATTTAAATAGAGCAGGCACTCCCTTAGTTGAAATGGTAACAGAACCCTGCATTCATTCTGCGCAAGACGCTTTTTTGTTTGTTTCTGAAGTCCGTCGATTAGTAAGATGGATGGGTGTTTGTGATGGCAATATGGAAGAAGGCAGTTTAAGATGTGATGCAAATATTTCCATCAGGTTGAAGGGGGATACGAAATTAGGCACCAGGGTAGAAGTCAAAAATTTAAATTCAATTCGAAATATAAAAAAAGCGATTGAGTTTGAAATTGACAGATTAATTAAAATTACAGAAACAGGCGGCACCATATTACAGCAAACTAGAAGCTTTGATGCAAATAATGATACTACCTTTTCAATAAGAGACAAGGAAGACGCCAATGATTACAGATATTTCCCAGACCCCGATTTAGCACCATTTCAATTAACACAACAATATATTAAGGATATTGAAATTGCGATGCCAGTATTGCCAGGGGCATTAAAAAATACATGGAAAAGCGATTACGCCTTATCGGAATATGATGTGGAGCAGCTATGTGAAAATAAAGAAGAAGCTGATTTTTATGCAGCATGGATAAAGCAAACCAATCAATACAAATCAGCAGCGAACTGGATATTGGGACCTATCAGAGAATACTTAAATGAAACCAATAGCAACTACAATGCGCTACTACCCTTTATCCCCTATTTAGTAGAACTTTTAGATTTAGTGGCAAGTAAGGAGTTAAGTTTTTCAATGGCAAGTGGTAAAGTTTTTAAAGCAGTAATGCAACAAATGCAGTCTCCTAGGGAATATGCCAAAACTAATAACTTATTACAATCTAATTCAAGCGATGAAATTGAAGTATGGGTAGACCAGGTGTTATTAATGCATCCTGAAAAAATCATTGAATATAAAAAAGGCAAGAAGGGGCTCATTGGCCTATTTACTGGCGAAGTAAAAAAGTTGAGTCAAGGTAAGGCAGACCCTAAAATTACCATGCTGCTTTTAGAACAAAAATTGAAATATTAAAATCATTTATAAAAATAACGATATGCTTTCAAAATTAATTATCTCAGGGTTACTCGGTTGTACCCTTTTATTGGCAGGTTGTAAAACAAATGAAAGTGGTGGTAATTTTACCGTATCTGGAAATATAAAAAATGCAGAAAATCAACAATTGCTTTTGCAAGAAGTTCCTTATGGTGGCAAACCAATTATAACCTTAGATTCAATTACGATTGATAAGGAAGGAAATTATGAATTTCAATTTATTGCAAAACAAGAAGGGATTTATCGTTTGGCTACTGACAAGGAATTCGAAATCATTTTCATCAACGATGATGAAAATATAAAAATTAGTGCAGATGCCGCTAACTATTCCACTTATACCGTGAAAGGTTCTAATAGTACCTCTAGTTTGTTTGAATTTTTAAAACAATACAGACAAAAAGATTCGTCCTTGTTTGCAACACTCTATAATTTAGATGCGCTTCAAAAGCAAAACGGCAAAGACAGTACTATATTTTGGTTACAAAAACAAAAAGTAGAAAAAATAAAAAACTTAAATGATTTTGTTGAGACCAGTATCACGAGTGCAACAAGCCCAGCATTCATTTACTACACTTTGGGATTGGGCTTAAGATCAATGGAGGCCGCAAAAATATTGGCTTTGGCAAAAATGGCTGCTGAAAAAACAAAAGCTACCCCACTAATTGAATTTGCGAATTTAATTAACGCACAGTTGCAAGCCAATACAAAAGCAAGCCCATTGAATGCTGGCGAAATCGCCCCTGAAATTGCGATGCAGGATGCTGATGGTAAAATCATTACCCTCAGTAGTTTGAAAGGAAAATATGTATTGGTTGATTTCTGGGCGAGTTGGTGTGGCCCTTGTCGCGCCGAAAACCCCAATGTGGTATTGGCTTATGAAAGGTTTAAAAATAAAAATTTCACCGTTTTAGGTGTATCACTGGATGATAACAAAGCAGATTGGTTGGAAGCAATTAATAATGACAAGCTAAATTGGTTACAATTAAGTGATTTAAAGAAATGGGAAAGCAGTGTTGTGAATACCTATCAAATCGAAGGGATTCCATTTAATGTGCTAGTGGACCCTACCG
Organism: Chitinophagaceae bacterium; assembly: GCA_009693715.1. Classification (GTDB taxonomy): domain Bacteria; phylum Bacteroidota; class Bacteroidia; order Chitinophagales; family Chitinophagaceae; genus Sediminibacterium. The sequence continues at coordinate 6,001 of SHWT01000003.1, read as the reverse complement.
GAAAAATTATTGCGACCGAATTAAGAGGACAATCATTACAAGAAACTTTGGCTAATTTATTTCACTAAGAAATAATTCAACAGGACTAAATTAAGAGAATTGAATTACAAATACTGCTAACCAATTAGCTGTAATTCAATTCTCTATTTATTTTTGCTTAATAAAGGTTTTTATCAAGGCGGGTAATAATATTAAATTGGTGAGTGTACTCACCACTAATGTTAATGAAGTAAGCCATCCTAAAGCCTTTGTACCACCAAATTCACTAAAACAAAATATCACAAAGCCCACAACCAATACCATTGAAGTATAAATAATACTGATGCCTGTATTTTTAATCGTTTGAATTAAGGTACTATTGACCTGATGGTTTAATCTTGGTAATTCTTGTTTGTAATTCACCAAGAAGCGTATCGTAACATCAATGGCAATACCCAATGCCACACTAAAAACTAAAACCGTCGATGGCTTCAATGATACCCCTATCCAACCCATACATCCAGCCGTTATAAGTAATGGCACAATATTAGGAACGAGGGAGCACATTAGAATTGGAAAGGACCTAAACAAAAAGAGCATACAAATGGCAATTAATAAAAAAGCCCAAAAAATGGATTCGCCCAACCCTTTAATGATAAAGTTACTTCCTTCTAAAAATGTAACACTACTGCCTGTAATTTGCACATGGTAGTTGGTGCTGTCGAAAATAGCTTGTGTCGCGCTATCCATACGTTTTAAAAAAATCGGTAATTGTGCACTACCTATATCTTTCATATTTACACTGATCCTTGTCGCCCTTTTTTCTGTATCAATAAATTTATTTAATAAAGCAGTCGGTGATTTTGGCGTGTTGGCTTGGGTATTCACATTGCCATCAACAGGCTTCAAATAAGGTGCAATAAAAGCCATTTCCGTACCTGACGGCACTGAATAGGAATTTGAATCCCCATCATAAAATGCTTGTTTTGCAAATTTTATACCTTCTATTAAACCCAAGGGCTTACCCAGTTCGGGCTGTGTAAGCAAAAATTGCTGAAAAGTTTCAATGTGATCCAATGGCTTAGTGTTTCTAATTAACCCATTTTTCTTTTTAGTATCAATCACAATTTCTAATGGCATTACACCGCCTGCATTTTGCTCAAACCATTTTAAATCGGTGTATAATTTGTCCTTTTTGGGAAGATCATCAACTATAAATGCTTCTTTTTTTATTTTTAAAACACCCATAATTGAAAACACCACTAAAAATAAAGTGATTCCAAAAACCCATTTCGTATGATTGAAGGTCCAGCGTTCAATTTTAACTAATATATGTGTTAAATATTTATTTTCTAAGTATTTAGTATGTTTTGAGGCAGGTGGTTTCAAATAGCTAAGCACCGGTGGTATAAAAAATAAACTGATAAAAAATAAGGCCATGATATTAATACCTGATACCCAACCAAATTCTTTCAGTAATGGACTTTTGGTTAATGCGAACACAAAAAATCCAATGGCAGCAGTGATATTACAAAACAAAGTAACAATACCCATTTTACTGACCATTTGAATAATGGCAGCGGAACGATCATTGGTCTCCTTATAAGCAGTATGATATTTGTTTAAAAAATAGATACAATTAGGGATGCCAATAACAACCACCAATGGTGGTATTAAGGCGGTCAATAAGGTAATTTTTTGCCCCATTAAAACCATGGTGCCAAAGCTCCAAATAACGCCCATCGCTACCACCACTAAGCTCATTAAGGTGGCAGGTATCGACCTAAAGAAAAGTAACAAAGTAATCGCAGATAATAAAAGTGATCCTACTAAAAACCATAACATTTCCTTTTTAATGCGATCAGCAATAATGGTTCTAATATAGGGCAAGCCACTTAGGTGAATGGCCAAATTGGTATTTTTCGAAAACACATTCAGTTTCTCCTCCAATAAACGAATAATCCTTGTTCGAGCACCAGTATTTATTGAATCGGGAATAAAGCTCACCGCCATTATAAATGCATTGCTATCCTTATTGTATAATAAATTTTTATAAAAAGGTAAGTTTTCAAATTTTTGCGCATCCGCTAATAATAAAGTATCATTTTGATACGGCGCTGAAAATACAGCATGAACATTAAACTTAGTTTCAGTACTGTCCTTTTGTAATTCATATGCGAATGGTACACTTAATACTTCGGTGACCGCTGGGATTAGTTTAATTTGTTGATGTAATTCATTTACTTGATTAAATACTTCCTTGGTGTACATTTTATCGGTTGTAAAGCCCACTACAATCGTTGCCCCATCAATTCCAAATTTTTTAACGAAGTCTTTATAAATAACAAACTTAGGATTATCATCTGGTATAGCTTTTGTAAATTCATAACTAAGCTTTACTTGCGCAGCAAAATAACCCATAACAATGGTGATGACCAATAAAAGGGCCAAACAATATACCTTGAACTTTAAAATGAATTCGGCTAATTTATACCACATAGTTTTAGTTTAATGTTACCCAACCCAAAAATAAGCAAGTGTTTGTGTAATAATTCCAATACCTAACCCAATGGTTAATTCATTTTTTGTATGGTCACTTACAATCATACGCGCACTGACCACTATTCCAGCAATTAATAGTATAGCCATGTCCCAAATAATATTATTGATTGGATATTTCAGCCCCACCAATACCACAGATGCAAGTAAGCCACCAATGCCCATGCCATGCAAACTTACTTTAATAAAATTATTGACGATGAGTCCAATGGCACTTGCTATAAAAATTCCAAAATAAAAATATTTTAATACGATAGGCTGGTCTGAAAAATTTCTACTTAAATAATACATCCACCAATAAAAAAACATGACTATGACGTAGGGAATAATGCGATCTTTTTGTGTTCTTAAAAAAATAGACTCGCTAAATTTTAATCTCCAGAGTAAAAAAACCGCAAAGGCAGGGAAAAAAGCCGTCAGCCAAAACACACTAAAAACGCGTAACTGTAATTGCCAATCTGTGATGCCCACAAATTCAAATGGTACTAATTTAATTAAATATAAAATAAAATAAGTAGGGACAAATAAGGGATGGAAAACAAAGGAAATGATATGACCAAAAAATTTAGTTAGGGTACCGTGGGAATTGTTTTGCATAAATTAAATTTGATTAAAGTTCCTTTCGCAATCTGGCAACAGGAATATTTAATTGTTCTCTGTATTTAGCAACGGTACGTCGTGCAATATTGTACCCCTTTTGCTGCAACTGATGCGTTAACTCGTCGTCGCTTAATGGTTTATGTTTGTCTTCTTGTTGTATGAACTCAAGTAATATCGCTTTCACTTCCTTGGTGCTTACTTCCTCTCCAGAATCAGTGGTGAGCGATTCACTAAAAAAATATTTTAACAAATAAGTGCCGAATTCAGTGAGCACATACTTGCTATTGGCTACCCTACTTACGGTTGACACATCCAGCCCTGTGGCAGCCGCAATATCTTTTAAAATCATAGGACGTAACTGTGTCGTATCCCCTGTGGTGAAAAAATTTTGCTGGTGTGCCAGGATTGCTTTCATCGTTTTCAATAAAGTTTGCTGTCTTTGCTGAATCATTTCAATAAACCATTTTGCAGCATCAATCTTTTGTTTGATGAAAAATACCGCTTCCTTTTGAGATTTGTCTTGTTTTTTGCCTCGCTCATACTCCTTTAACATCATTTTATAATCATCGCTAATGATTAAAGGAGGCGCATTGCGGCTATTTAAGGACAATTCAACAATGCCATTGTTAATCACTACTGTAAAATCGGGTATAATATACATTTCAGAGGTATGCGATTCATTCGCATCTGCACCTGGCCTAGGGTTTAAACTTAAAATTTGCTGCAGCACTCCCTTAATTTCTATTTCATTTAAATGCAAACTTTTTTGAATTTTATCATAGTGTTTACGCGTAAACTCTTCGAAATATTTTTCAATCACTAGGATCGCCAATTTGATAGGATCCAAACTTGCATGATTTGCGTCAATGCTATTGGTCATTCGAGCATCAGCATGCTTGCGTTTTAATTGTAATAATAAACACTCCTGTAAATCTCTTGCAGCAATGCCTGCTGGATCGAATTGTTGTACTTGAAGTAAAACTTTTTCGATGTCTTTTTCATCTACCCACATACTTTGCTTAAAAGCCAGGTCATCAGCAATCGACGTTAATGCCCGACGCAAATAGCCGTCATCTTCCAAGCTCCCTATAATTTGTTCTGCTATTTTAAATGAGGTTTCATCTAATGCTAACATATTCAACTGATTGATCAATAGCTCATTCAAACTCACTTCCGCTTTAATAGGGATGACCACATCGTTATCTAATTCCGGGTAATAATCATCTTTGGTTTTGTAATCGGCCACATCCTCGTCATAATTATATTCATTTAAATCCTCATTACTCATTTCAAACGCATCTACAGGTACCGCTTCTTCTTCCTCATTAGCGCCTTGTAAAAACTCATCGTTTAAATCATCGGCTGCCGCTGAAGTATCCGTATCTAACAAATCCGCATTCATTTCTAATGCAGGATTTTCCTCCATCTCTTCTTTTATTCTTTGTTCTATTTGTGCTGACGGAACTTGCAACAATTTCATTAATTGAATTTGCTGTGGCGATAAACGCTGTAGCTGCCTTTGTTGCAATGACTGTCCTAATGACATAGGGTATAACTTTTAGGAAAATGTTTGTTGTAACACCTGTAAAAATTTAGCACCCTTTTCATGCACTTGTTCTTCCGTCCACAACAAACTAATTGCAGTAGAAATACATTTACTCATAATCGCATCACTCTTTGAAAAGTCAGCATGTTGTAATGCAATCAATGCATTTTGTTGCGCCTCAGACAATGGGTATAAACTAGTCGCATTTTTTAAATGACCCCATTTCCTGATATAGTGCCAATTATTTGCAAACCAATAAAAATTACCTGCAAATATGCCAGCTTCCTTAAAAGCAGCAATGGCTTTTTCTGTGAGGGCTTGGGTTGGCAAGAACCAAGTTAAGAAGCTTCCGCTATCCCCTTCCGGATCCGGCACTACTCTAAATTGAATGCCTGGCACTTGTTCTAAATAAGAACGTAAAATTTGATTATTCTTTTTTTGAATTGCTAAAAAAGTAGCTAACTTTTTTATTTGTGCTAAACCAACAGCAGCATGTAATTCACTAATACGGAAGTTGTAGCCCAATGCTGGATGTAAATCTGCACCTCTATCTACACCTAAGTGATCGTGTCCATGATCAGTAAATGCATCCGATTTGGTATATACTTCCTTATCATTGGTCATCACTACACCACCTTCTCCACAAGTAATTGTCTTTACAAAATCAAAAGAGAAAGTACCTGCATGACCAATGGTACCCAAATGCTTTCCTTTATATGTTCCACCGATGCTTTGGCAAGCATCTTCTAGTAAAATCAAATTGTGTTCCTTACAAATCGCCACCAATGCATCCATATCAGCCATGCTACCACACATATGCACTGGCATCACACACTTTGTTTTAGGCGTTATTGCTGCCTTAACAGCAGCCGGTGACAAAGTCAAGCTTTCGTCAATATCAACCAATACCGGAATGGCCCCCATACTTAAGATTGCTTCAAAACTTGCTACAAAGGTAAATGCTGGCATAATCACCTCGTCTCCAACACCCACTCCTAAGGCAGCCATCGCTGTTGTCAAGGCAGCAGTTCCACTAGAGGTAAGTTGCGCATATTGTGAACCAAAAGTGCTACACACTGCAGCTTCTAGCTCTTTGGATTTCCACATTCCATTTCTTGGTCCATCAAAGCCATAACGCATCAAAATTCCAGTTTCTAAGACCTCATTCACTTGTTTTTTTTCTTCTTCCCCAAATAATTCAAACCCTGGCATATACTTGATTTTTTATGATAAACAAAGGTAGTTTAAAAAATGAAAATTGGGTGTTTTTCAGTAATTTGCGCCCGTAAAAAAAACGCACCGATTATATGGAATACA
>SHWT01000079.1 GCA_009693715.1 Chitinophagaceae bacterium | reverse complement strand
TTTGACAATATAGTTATGTCACTACAATACCCTAACGGATTTTGTATGCCACCACCATATATTGTTTGATTTTATCATCTTATTGCAAATTTAAGGAAAATGCCTTTATAAATCCAAAAAAAGGTAAGGTTTACCCTATCAAATGTTAGCTAGGAAGTTGCGGCCCTTACAAAACCCCCTTTGTACTAGGCAACTGGTCACTGGCTGGATTGCGATGCACCGCCATTTTAACGGCCTTGGCAAAGGCTTTAAATATGGCTTCAATTTTATGATGTTCATTCTCGCCCTTACAACTAATATTTAAGTTGGCTTTTGCTGCATCACTGAATGATTTAAAAAAGTGGAAAAACATTTCCGTAGGCATTTCTCCTACTTTTTCACGGGTAAAACTAGCATCCCATACAATCCAGTTGCGGCCACCAAAATCAATTAAAACTTTGGCTTCTGCCTCATCCATAGGAAGTGCATAACCATATCTTTCCATGCCTCGCTTATCAGCTAAACCCAAAGCAAATGCTTCCCCCAAAGCAATACCGACATCTTCAATCGTATGATGCTCATCAATATGCAAATCTCCATCACATTTAATCGCTAAATCGATGGAACCATGTCTTGCGATTTGCTCCAACATATGATCAAAAAATCCCAATCCAGTTTTAATATCCGCTTGACCGCTTCCATCCATATTTAATGAAATACTAATCTTAGTTTCCTTCGTATTTCTTTCATGTTGTACTTTTCTTAACCCTAATTTTAAAAAAGAATAGATAGCTGACCAACTATTGGTTTCCAATGCAATCGTACTTTTATACGCTGTTGCTTGTTCAGTAGTAAGTGCATGATTGCCCGATTTAAAATAAATCGCCTTACAACCCATGTTTTTTGCTAATAATATATCACTCCATCTGTCACCAATGACAAAGGAATTTGCAATGTCAAAACTTTCATCATTCATCAAATGCTGAACAAGGCCAATACCAGGTTTACGCGTTGGTAAATTATCCTTGGCAAAAGAAGTGTCCACTTTAATCTCATCAAAAACAAAATTTTCAGCCGCTAAAGTACGTATCATTAATTGTTGAAAAGGTTCAAAATGATTCGTTGGATATGCATCAGTCCCTAATCCATCTTGATTGGTTACCATGACTTTATAAAACCCTAACTCCGTAGCAATTTTATGTAAATTAGTTATTGCCCCTGGAACAAAACTTGTTTTTTCAATGTGATCTATTTGAAAGTCAGTAGCTGGCTCTTGAAGTATTACCCCATCTCGATCAATAAATAAAATTGGACGCATAATTTAAAATTTAACTCGGCAAAGTGATTCCCTACTTTGTACTTGTTTTTTGACTCCCTTTAATTCCTTGTTGCACTTGAACGGTGGTTACCTTTGTCGCTTTATTACTCCAACTAGATCTAATATAACTTAATACGTCACTGATTTGTGCTGGTGTCAAATCAGGATTTGGGGTCATGGAATTACTATAATATAATCCATCCAACTCCACCCTTTCATTAAAACCATATTTTATTATCCGCACCAACCTTGTAATATCATTTCCGACTACATTGGTTGCCCCATCCAAGGGTGCATTCATATTTGGAACGCCACCCCCATCCGCTTGATGACATACCAAACATCTGGTCTCATATATTTTTTTCCCGTTTTCTACATTTTGCGCCTGTGTTTTAATTGAAACAAATAAAAACATCATCAAAGCGCCAATAACAAAGCAACGAATTTTACTATTATCCATATATAAATAAAATATTTAGAAAATTATTTTTGATAAGAAATTTTAAAAATGGACCCCTTGGTATCATCACTCACATAAATAGATCCATCAGGTCCTTGCGCCAAACCGCAAGGTCTTGCCTTAGCGCTGCGTGTGCTGGTAATTTTAGCACCATCCACTGTTCCTGCAAATCCATTAGCGAAAATTTCCCACTCCCCAGTTGCTTTGCCATTTTTAAAAGGAACAAATGCAACAAAAAATCCTTCCTGTGGCAAAGGCGCTCTATTCCATGAACCATGGAAGGTGATAAATGCGCCATTTTTATATTTTTCAGGAAATTGATTGCCTGTATAAAATAATACACCCATGGGTGCCATATGCGCTGGAAAAGCGACTGCTGGATTTTTAATATCACTAGCCCCTTCTTTTTTACCATCCCCACCATATTCAGGGGACACTATTTTTTTATGTTGGAAATTATCATAATAAACATATGGCCATCCTGCATTGTCACCCTCATTTATCTCATAAAAAGTTTCTGCTGGCAACTCTGCGTTTTGCGCATCTGTATATAAGCTTGGAAAAAAAGTATTTAATTGATCACGTCCATGTTGTGCTACATATAATTTATTGGCTTGTGGATTCCAATCTAGTCCGATAACATTTCTTAAACCAGTAGCATATCTTTTCCCATCACCATAGGTTTGATTCTCCTTGCTAGCATCAAATTTCCAAATACCACCAGCAGAATCCAAGATAGGACATGGCATCATTCCTTGTCCACCAGCTGTTCTGTCTTTTTCCTGACATGCATTAGAATAAGCACCAATATTTACATATATATTATTTGCTTTATCAAAAGTGATTGACTTTGATTCATGTTGCCGACGATTAATTAATCCTGTCACCACTGTAATTGGACTTAGTGGATTTACAACTTCATCCTTTCCGTCTAATTGATATTTAAAAATGGCTTCATTGGAACTTGCATATAAGGCATTGCCATTTAAGTAGATACCGGTACCTCCATAATTCGCCCAACCTGTTATTTTATCTGAAATACCATCCTTATTTTCATCTTCTAATCTAATAATGGTTCTACCTTGTTTGTCTGCTCTATTCAATTTTGCAAAAAGAACGCCATTTTTTGAAATGGCAATATGCCTTGCACTTCCGATGTTTTCGGCGAAGAGATTTGCTTTAAATCCATTCGGCAAGGTTAACCCAGCATTTTCCTGTGCATTTGCTAAAAAATGAACACTGATTGACAATAATAATAAAAGATAAATTCCTTTTTTCATATGATACATTTTTAATTATATAATTGAATGTGTAATTTAATAAAATAATAGGATAACTAGTCTAATGAAAATGTCAAATTGATCCACTTCGCCATCGCATCCACCAACTGTGTGTTTTCTTGCTCCGTTCCCACCGTAATCCTTAAACTATCTGCACAATTTTCAAGGCTCGACCTATCTCGAACCACAATGCCTTGTGTTAACAAATAACGATATAACTCATTGGCTTTGGGTATTTTAACCAATAAGAAATTAGTGTCAGAGGGATACACTTTTTCAACATAGGGCATACTTTGAATCACTTCCCCTAAAGCGATCCGCATATCCACCAAGTGTTGAATCATGTCATTTACTTGTCCCACTTCCTCCAAAGCCTGCAATGCCAACTCCTGGGTCACTATGTTAATATTATAAGGTGCTTTTACCTTATTCATATACCCGATAATTACTTCGCTTGCAAAACACATACCTAATCGCAAACCTGCTAAGCCCCATGCTTTACTTAAAGTTTGCAACACCACTAAATTCGGATAATCAATCAATGAAGCAATGAATGATTTTTGCTTTGAAAAATTTACATAGGCTTCGTCCACTACCACTAATCCATTAAAGTGATTCAATATAGTTTCAATATCAATGCGATCTAAAGAATTTCCTGTTGGATTATTGGGGGAACAAATCCATATTATTTTAGTTTGCGCATTGACCAATTGTTCAATATGTGCCACATTTAATTGATAGTCAGGTAACAGTGGCGCAAATTTTATTTCAATACTATTAATATTCGCATTTACCTCATACATGGGATAGGTCGGCGGACATATTATTATATTGTCTTTTCCTGGTTCGCAAAAAGTTCGATACAAAATATCAATACACTCATCACTTCCATTTCCTAAAAATATTTTTGAAGCAGGGATTTGTTTAATAAAAGCAATCTTTTCTTTTACTGCTTTTTGATATGGATCCGGATACCTGTTATACCATTTTGTGGTAGGCGAACCCAAACTATTTTCATTCGCGTCTAATAAAACTTTGGCATCCCCTGTATATTCATGCTTAGCAGATGAATAGGCTTTTAATGTTTCAATATTGGGCCTTACGATTTTTTTTATGTCAAAATTCATTATTTACAGTTTAGATTTTATCCAATTTAATCTGACTGATACTGCATTGCTATGCGCTTGTAAACCTTCTGCATCAGCCATTTCAATAACAGTAGGTGCTATATTCATTAACCCGCGCTCCGTTAATTGTTGGAAAGTTATTTTTTTTACAAAACTATCTAAGCTAACGCCACTATATGCTTTTGCGTATCCATTCGTTGGTAAAGTATGGTTCGTTCCACTTGCATAATCGCCAACGGACTCTGGAGAATAATTGCCAATAAATACCGACCCCGCATTAATAATTTTATCTGCGATTTGCAATGCATTATCTACTGATAAAATTAAATGTTCCGGTGCATACGCATTAATTAAATCAATGGCCTGATCTTGATTACTCAAAATGATTGCTTTTGAATTCGCTAATGCTTTTGCTGCAAACTCCTTTCTAGGTAGTACCGTTAATTGTAAATCAATTTCACGCTGAATCGCTTCAACGATTACCGTATTGTTTGCAATTAAAATGACTTGACTATCAGGACCATGTTCGGCTTGAGATAATAAATCAGCAGCAACAAAAGAGGGTATTGCATTTTCATCTGCCCATACACAAACCTCACTAGGCCCTGCTGGCATATCTATCGCCATCCCATTTTGTTGTACCAACTGTTTTGCAGCAGTGACATATTGATTACCAGGTCCAAATATTTTATGCACCTTAGGTATGGTCGCCGTTCCATAGGCCATTGCCGCAATGGCTTGTGCGCCGCCTACACTATAAATAGCTGTAACCCCTACCAATGAAGCAGCATATAAAATTGCAGGATGTATTTCCCCTTGTTCATTGGGTGGTGTACATAAAATAATTTCCTTACACCCCGCCATTTTTGCGGGCACCCCCAACATCAACACTGTTGAAAATAAGGGCGCAGATCCTCCTGGAATATAAATTCCTACTTTTTCAATGCCCACTGATTTTCTCCAACACCAAACGCCAGGCATGGTTTCAATACGTTCCACTTTTTGTATTTGGCTGTGGTGAAAAACTTCAATGTTTACTTTTGCTAATTGAATAGCCGTTTTTAATCCTGCTGATATTAAATTTTCAGTAGCCGCAATTTTTTCAGCAGTCACTTTAAATTCATTGATCGAAACCCGATCGAATTGTAAGGTGAATTTTTTTATGGCGGCATCACCGTCAACTACAACTTCATTAATTATTGTATTCACTTTGTCATTTAAATGGGATGCATCAAAAGCCGGCCGTTCGATGATGGATGCCCATTCATTAGTACTAGGTTCATTGATTACTTTCATCATCATAAAATCATTTTTTCAATCGGCACCACAAGAATTCCTTCTGCACCTGCCATTTTTAATTTTTCAATTATTTCCCAAAAATCACTTTCTGCAATAACACTATGCACACTACTCCACCCCGGTGTTGCTAGTGCAACCACCGTAGGACTTTTCATGCCTGGTAATAATGAAACTATCTTTTCTAAATTTGCATTAGGCGCATTTAGTAAAACATACTTATTTTTTTTAGCCTTTTTGACAGATTCAATTCGGAATAGCAATTTTTCCAATATCGCAGTTGCTTCTGCATTTAATGCAAGGCGTTTAATTAACACCGCCTGCGAATCTAAAATGGTATCTGCTTCCTTCAATCCATTCATAAATAAAGTAGACCCACTGCTTACTAAATCACAAATGACATCTGCCAAGCCAATACCAGGGGCAATTTCAACACTGCCGCTAATTTCATGAATTTCTGCTTGTATCTTATTTTCATTCAAATATTTTTGAACCAACACTGGATAACTAGTGGCAATTTTTTTACCAGATAAATAAGTTGTGCCGGTAAATGTTTCGTTTTTATTAACTGCAAAACTCAATCTGCATTTGCCAAAACCTAAAGCATAAGCCACTTCTACTTTTTTAGACTTTTCATACACCACATTCTCTCCCACAAAACCAATATCAGCTACCCCATCTTCCACATATTGCGGGATGTCGTCGTCTCTTAAAAAAAACAACTCCAATGGAAAATTGGTGGCTACTGCCTTTAATTTATTTACCCCATTTTCAATATCGATACCACACTCCTTTAAAAGTTTAATGGAATCTTCATGTAATCGTCCCGATTTTTGAATCGCTAGTTTTAAACGCGTCATTTTTTTAAGTTATAGTCATTAAAAAAGGGCCTACCCGTGAGTAAGCCCTTTGTATAAATATTGTAAAACATACCTACACCCTTAGCTTACCTATTGGTTAGAAAATGATGATGTGTATGGTTATTGCTGTTCATGTTACAAAAATACAACCGATTTTATTATAAGCCAACAAAAACTTTTACAAAATGATGATTTTAGGGAAATTTTAGAAATTATTCCACGCTAACGCACCCTTATATGACAATAGGTCTACAAAATACACTTGCCTGGTAGGCAAGCAATCCAAGATATTTATATCTTACTTTATTTTAATGCTGTTCAAACCATACGGGAGATTCCTGGTCAATTTCCGCATTATAATTTATAAAAAGCTCTTCCCCTACTTTAATATCTTTTATCGTTATGATTGAAATTGTTTCATTTTCATAATCCATTTCATACACACAATTAGGATGCACCGTATGGTTATATATGGATACATAACCCAAGGCCACTGCTGCTGATTTAAGATCCTCGCCCCATTCAAAAATATAGTCATATAAAAGGGTTTGCTCAACGAGTGCACGATGTTCTTTCTTTAACACAATGACAGGTGCTATTTCAATGGTCGTATTCATTTGAATAGCCTCAGTTGCAAATACGCCACGACCTCGATTAGGTGATGGGGCAATGGCAAGAATAGGTAGAATCATACCATAAATATAATATATCCTTTATAATTTTTCGTACCTTGCACGCATGTTGGATGAATTAAAAGAAGAAATAAATTTATCGGAACTTTTCTTGGAAATTATCGCCAAGGAGGACACACATCTATTAAAAGAATTTTTAGATGAGCAAAACATCAGTGATGTTGTTGAATTGGTGAATGAATTTCCCCAACAGGAGGCGACTATTATCGATAATATGACCGTACATCGTGCGGTAAGTGTTTTTAAAATTTTGGATATCAACCAACAAAAAGATATCATTAAGGAATTACCAGCGCGTAAAACTGCTAAAATTTTAAATGAACTTCCACCGGATGACCGTACCGACTTTTTAGAAGAATTACCCAAGGCGGCGATCAGAGATTTAATAAAATTGTTAGACCCTGAAGAAAGAAAAATTACACTCTCCTTATTAGGTTATCCTGAAGATAGTGTGGGTCGTTTAATGACGCCCGACTACGTATATGTATACCCACATTATACCGTTGCGCAGGTGTTAGACAACATCCGTAAATATGGCAAAAACTCAGAGACCATTGATGTTATTTATATCATTGATGAAAAAGGCGGATTAATTGATGATATCAGAATTAGAGATTTATTATTGGCTAAGCCTGATGATATTATTGCTGAAATTATCGATGGCCGATTTGTTGCATTAAATGTGTACGATGACCAAGAGCATGCGAGTCAGGTTTTTAAAATGAATAACAGAACTGCAATACCTGTAGTGGATGACAACGATGTTCTATTGGGTATTGTAACCATCGATGATATCTTATGGGTGACCAATGAGGAGTTCAGTGAGGATATGCAAAAGATGGGAGGTATGGAAGCATTGAATGAGCCTTATTTAGATATTTCAATATTTAAACTCTTCAAAAAAAGAATTACTTGGTTAGTCGTATTATTTATTGGTGAATTGTTCACCGCAACTGCCATGGGTTACTTTGAAGACGAATTAGCGAAGGTATTGGTGTTGGCAAGTTTTATTCCATTGATTTTATCTACAGGTGGAAATTCTGGATCACAATCATCCACTCTAATCATTCAAGCGATGGCTGTTGGAGAAATTACGATTGCTGATTGGTGGAAAATATTACGAAGAGAAATCATTGGTGGTTTTTTATTAGGCATTTTGTTAGGCATACTTGGATTTTTTAGAGTTGCTGTATGGCATATGATCGTTCCAGGATTTTATGGAGTGCATTGGTTTTTAATCGGCATTACCATTGGATTCACCATTTTAGGTGTGGTTATCTGGGGAACAATTACCGGATCCATGTTGCCGATTGTTTTAAAAAGATTAGGTGCTGACCCTGCAGTGTCATCTGCCCCTTTTGTTGCCACCTTAGTCGATGTAACAGCAATACTTATTTATTTTAGCTTGGCTTATTTCTTTTTAAGTGGCACTTTGCTTTAATGCACACCTCAGGATTACTTCACATTTAATCTCCTGGTATATCCCCATTCAATTTGAATGTCAAAACAGTCGAATATTAACATGGGTTAAGTATTTTATATCTAATTTTGATGAAACTTTGAATAATTACTTAAATAGTTAATATATGTGTGGTATTGTAGGATATATTGGAACGAGAGAGGCTTATCCCATTGTACTAAAAGGGTTAAAAAGATTAGAATATCGTGGCTACGATAGTACGGGTGTTGCTATTATTCAAGATGGGAAACTGCAAGTACACAAGAAGAAAGGTAAAGTTGTCGAACTAGAAGATGCCGTGGTAGGAATAAATATGCATTCCAATATTTGTATTGGTCACACAAGATGGGCCACCCATGGCGAACCATCCGATAGAAATGCGCATCCTCATTTATCAAATAATGGACGCTTTGCTATGCTACACAATGGCATCATTGAAAACTATGCGCCTATCAAAAAAGAGTTAATTTCAAAAGGCTATACTTTTAAAAGCGATACCGACACTGAAGTATTGCTCAATTTTATTCAAGAAATACAAGACAACAATAAAAGTACATTAGAAGAAGCTTTACGTATTGCCTTAAAAAGAATTGTAGGCGCTTATTGCATTTTATTAATTGATCAAGACGATCCTGAAACCATCATCGCCGCTCGCAAAGGAAGTCCATTGGTGATTGGCATCGGGAAGGACGAACACTTTTTAGCCAGTGACGCCTCTCCTATTATTGAATACACTAAAGAAGTAGTATACGTCAATGATTATGAAATAGCCATTGTAAAAAAGGATGAGCTCATCTTAAAAAATTTAGGTAATGAAAAACAAACGCCCTTTATACAAAAATTAGATATGGAATTGGCCGCTATTGAAAAAGGAGGCTATGAACATTTCATGTTGAAAGAAATTTTTGAGCAACCTGAAACTATATACGATTGTTTAAGAGGTAGATTATTACACGAACAATTGGAAATTGTAATGGCGGGTGTCAATCATAATATACATGCACTTACCAACGCATCGCGCATCATCATAGTCGCTTGTGGCACTAGTTGGCATGCTGGCTTGTATGCTGAATATTTAATAGAAGAACTTTGTCGTATTCCTGTTGAAGTGGAATATGCTTCTGAATTTAGATACCGCAATCCAGTAATCCATCCTGGTGATGTGATTATTGCTATTTCACAAAGTGGCGAGACCGCTGATACTTTAGTTGCTTTAGAAAGTGCTAAAGAAAAAGGTGCTTTTATATTTGGTATCGTAAATGCTGTTGGTAGCAGTATCGCAAGATTAAGTAATGCGGGTGCATACACGCATGCAGGACCAGAAATTGGTGTAGCGAGCACCAAGGCATTTACAGGACAATTAACGGTGCTTGCAATGATCGCACTCAAAATGGCTAAATCAAAAGGAAGTGTTTCTGAAGATCGTTATGTGCACTTAGTGCATGAATTAGCTTCTGTGCCTGAAAAAATTAAAGAAATTTTAGCAGATACCTCTGTGATACAAGCAATTGCTTTAAAATTTAAAGATGCTAAAGATTTTTTATATCTAGGAAGAGGATATAATTTCCCTATCGCATTAGAAGGTGCATTGAAATTAAAAGAGATCACTTATATACATGCTGAAGGTTATCCTGCAGCTGAAATGAAACACGGCCCTATTGCATTAGTAGATGAGACCTTACCTGTTGTTTTCATAGCAACAAAAGATATGTATTATGATAAAGTTGTTTCCAATATTCAAGAAATAAAAGCAAGAAAAGGACAAATCATAGCAGTGGCTAGTGAAGGCGATCAAGTTCTTCCCACGATGTCCGAAAATATTATGTTTGTTCCTGAAATAGACGAAGTCATTGCTCCATTGCTAAGTGTTGTACCCATGCAATTACTAAGTTACTATGTAGGAGTTGCCAAAGGAATTGATGTTGACAAACCGCGCAATCTTGCAAAAAGTGTCACCGTGGAATAAAAGAAACAGGTCATTTTTCTTACCCCTACATCTTACTAGTAAAGTTCAATATAACAATAGAGTCAACATCTTTTTGGGAATCTAACTATAAGGATTCACAAGTTGATTTATTCGAAAAAATTAGAGGTCATAAAGAA